>JAVLCL010000465.1:0-2794 GCA_031580825.1 Halothece sp. Uz-M2-17 | reverse complement strand
TTTTTCAGGTCAAAACTTGCTAAAAGGGGTTCGTGGTCGCTGGCTGAGTCGGCAAATTCGGCATTGGTGTGAACAATATCGAATTGGGCTTCAGCAGCGAGATTTTTGCTCGCGAGAATGTGATCTAACGATTGGGAATTCCCCTGGAAAATAAAGCTATAACGCTCATTTTCAGGAAGGGTTTCGGTAAAGTTCGTTAGGTTCTCGGTTAGATTCTCAACCGGAGAAACAAATTCAAATTCGTTGAGGTCGCCCAGAACAGCAACGTTGGCGTTAGGATTATCGGCTAAAATGCCATCAACGTAGTCTTTCACGGCTTGAGATTGCGCTTGACGTTCATCAAGTGAGCCGTTAACGTTGACATCTTCTTGTCTTTCTTCAAAGGGCTGTTCTACGCCTAAAATCGGTGCGCTTCCACCTTTGGAAGAGAAGTGATTGTTAACAATCGTGATCTCTTCCCCTTGGAAGTTAAAGGTTGCAGACAGAGGAATCCGTCCGCCAAAGAATGGGTTTTCAGGATTTTCTGCTTGATCTTCAGGATCAGTGAGAGTTTCAACTGAACCTTCGACTAAGTCCACCCGTTCTGGGTTATAAAGGAAAGCAGCCCGAATATTGCCTCCGGGTTGACCGCCGGTAGGACGAACCACATCGCCATCCTCGTTAATAAAGGCGGGAACAAGACCGGGGGTATCAATGAACTCGTAATTGGGTCCTCCTGCATCAACGATTGCGCTGGCAAGAGTTTCTAAGGTTTCATTGGCTGCACTGACATCTGTAATTTCTGCCCCGTCATTGTCTTGAATTTCTTGCAGGGCAATAATATCCGGTGTGTTTAAGTTATTAACAACCTGTTGCGCGATCGCGCTAAAGCGACCGTCACCGATATCATCATCAATTTCCCCGTCATCTTGTTCGTCAACGTTCTCAATATTTTCCACTTTCGGATCAAGGTTGAGAACGTTGTAACTAGCAACCGTTAAGCGATCTCCGCCGGTTTCAATTGTGGTTGTTTCCGGTTCTAAGTCGCTGGCGGTTGGACTAAATTCTTCTGTTGGGTAAACTTCAAAGTTACCAAAACTATAACCAATAACCCCAGTAACATCTCCCAGTTCAGCACCAACATTGACTTGCGGAAACTCAAAGTTAGGTAACAAGTCTCGATTTTCATTGATTTGGACTTTTTCGGGGTTAAAGTCGTCGGGGCTAATATTTAAGGTTGCGCGATCGCTGATTCCCGTTGCATTTTCGCCGTTATCCGTAACGGTAAAAATTTCCCCAAAACGGTTGGTCGGTCCAACTGCGACAGCATCATTAACTGTCACCTGCATTGCTTCTAAACTTTCAAAGAAGTCAATGCCATCCGTTTCTGGATCAAAACTGTCAAAGGCATCGTCATCAATATTCTCGTCTGGGGGAATTCTACCGTCTGCACCGAGAATAACGGGGGTGGGAACAATGTCTGTTGAGACTTCATCAACGGTCACAGTTGCACCAGAGATTTGAGTGCTAGATAGATTCCCTGTATCTTCGCCACCGGGGAAAAACTCGCTGACTGTTCCTTCAATGGTGACACTGTTGCCTGCTTCAACACTCGGCGCACCTCCGGTAAAAACAAAGATAGCATCAGAGGTGGCAATGTTATCGTCTCCGACAGGATCTTGAACATAGAAACCATTACTGTCAACTGCAGTTACAACGCCTGTAGTTTTAACTGCTTGATCGAGTAACGGAGAAGTGTGACCTTCTCCTTGAATTTCCATGATTGAAACTTCAGTGAACTCAGGATCTTCAGCAACTTCACCTTCGGGGGTTGCCTCGTCACCCACTGCACCAAAATCATAGAGTTCAAAATCTCCTGTGTCTTCGGGGGAGCGAAATGCACCGGAGGGAAGAAATCCATCTGAAGTGGGTCCGAAAGTAGGACTCGCATAAGTGGTTTCCCCATCATTCTCTACAAAAGCAATAGAATCCGCGATCGCGCTCCAAGGCGTATTATCGAAGGTTCCATCATTATTGGAATCTAAGTTATCTTCAGACTCTCCTGTAAAATCCTGAACCAACAAATAAGTTGCTGTATTATTCGTAAAGGTATTATCTGGAAATTGCAAATCACCGATAACACCATATTTTGCTTCTGCTGCTGGGCTGGTTGCTAAAAAATAACCGTCATCTCCTAGGCTTCCAGTGAAATTAATGACATTATCTATAACACCAGCATCGGTAACTTCAAGTAAAGAGAGGTTAGAAACATCCTCATTCGGGCTTCCGATCAGTTCTATAAACTCCCAGTCTGTACTGGGTGTACTAATAACAATTTCGTTAATTTTAGCCATTTCTAGAAAAGAACCTCCTCGTCGGATTCATTTGTGTTTGATCTTGTTTTGATTCAGTCATCAACACAACCTTGATCATGGCTGGTCTGATTAATTCAGTCGATTCCGAGGAGATTTTGGGTTATGAGAAAAACCATTTTTTAGTTATCGTTTAGGATTCGATTTTTCTCTCATTCTTCCTCACTCCGTTAACTTATCACAAAAAAAGTCATTCTTTCCTGCTCAAAGTTTAAGGGTAAGTTATTATTAAATTAAATTTCTATTTAAATCAGGTTAAGCTCATCTATGATGAGAATTTTTTGATTTTTTGTCGTTAAAAAACAGCTTTTTTATGTCAATTTCAAATAAGATTAATCTGTTGTTTATATATTCTACTTGATGCTAGATCAATCCTATGGAAAGTAAACTGAGTCAAGATAGTTTATGAATATCTCAAGTTATAAAAAGTAAAAATCTATTTT
>JAVLCL010000464.1:0-2807 GCA_031580825.1 Halothece sp. Uz-M2-17 | reverse complement strand
GTCTTGACTTCATCGACCCAATACACTTTCTCCTCAAGATTCGTTAGCCGTAAATAAACGCCTAAAATAATTAAAATGACTAAACTGATCCGCCACCAATTCAGTTGCTTAAAATTCATGGTAATTCAATGAAAAAGAAAATCTAAATTTTTTGTAATTCATTCACAAATAAAATCAATAACAGCTTATCATTGGTAAACGAAGGAAAGAAAGAAAAAAGAACTGTTAAGACAATGAATGCTATGTCAAATGTTGCTGAGTTACGTCGCAACTATACCCGTGCCGGATTGAAAGAGACAGATGCTGATCCTAATCCATTTATGCAGTTTCAAACTTGGTTTGATCAGGCTCTATCGGCTGATTTACCTGAACCCAATGCGATGACACTTGCCACTATCACGCCCGAGGGAAAACCCTCTGCACGTATTGTTCTTTTAAAGGGCTTTGATGAAACAGGATTTGTTTTTTATACCAATTATGGCAGTCAAAAAGGACAACATTTAGCCAATAATCCTTGGGCATCTTTAGTATTCTGGTGGGTTGAATTAGAGAGACAAGTGCGCATTGATGGCTATGTAGAAAAGGTTTCTGATGAAGAGTCAGAAGCATATTTTACCAGCCGTCCTTTTGGATCACGGTTGGGAGCTTGGGCTTCTCCTCAAAGTGAGGTGATTGCCTCCCGGGCAGTTTTAGAAGAAAAGCTCGTACAATTAGAAACTCAGTATGATGAGATGGAAACGGTGCCAAAACCTCCAAATTGGGGTGGATATCGTCTCATGCCAACAGAAATTGAATTTTGGCAAGGCCGCCCTAATCGTCTCCATGATCGATTGCGCTACCGTCAACAAGAGGATAAAACTTGGTTACGAGAACGGTTAGCTCCCTAACATAATCTGTGAGGAGTAAGAATGCTCAATATTAACGGGATGAGTTTAGAGAAGATGCAAATGATACAAAATCGTAATGAAGAAATCGTTATGATCAAACCAGACGTTAAGTTTAGTTGCAATATATAGCCGTTGTTAGAAAAAACTGCTTACCTTTTGGTCTATCACGGGAGTCGTGACCCACGCCCTCAGCAAGAAATGGATCGCTTGGCAGAACAGATCCAAAGTCAGCTTGCTGAACAATCTGTCGTTTCACCAGTAGAGAAGTTTAGAACAGCAGTTTTAACCAAACCCCCCCAACCCTTGGTTTATACGGCAGCTTTAGAACTCGCCCCACTTCCTTTAGAAAGCGCGATCGCGCAACTGAGCGAGCAACTCGCCCCAAAAGGGATCACAGAACTACAAATCCTGCCCCTTTTTCTTCTGCCTGGGGTCCATGTCCGAGAAGATATCCCAGAAGCCGTCAAAATTGCCCAGCAAATGGTGGAAACTAAAATGAGGGTTACCCTCAAACCTTACCTCGGACAATCCCCTCTAATGGCGAGGAAATTGCAGGCTACCTTCTCAGATGTCACTGACTCGGCTAGAATAATAATTTCCCATGGGAGTCGTCGCCAAGGAGGAAATCAACCTCTAGAAACTTTGGCGCAACAGGTGGGAGCGAAACCAGCCTATTGGTCGGTTTCTCCGACACTGACTGAACAAATAACGGGCTTTGTTGAGGCGGGAATATCGGCAATTGAAATTATGCCTTATTTCCTATTTCCCGGAGGTATTACTGACGCGATCGCGCAGGAAGTGCAAACCCTAAAAGCCCAGTTTCAAAGCGTGCATTTACACTTTGGACGACCTTTAAGTCGTCATCTCTCCCTAGCTGATCTGATTATTAAAGATATGATTTTATGACCCATCAAAAAACGCTTGGTAAAGTTTATCTCGTTGGTGCTGGACCGGGGGATCCCGGCTTATTTACCCTGAAAGGAAAAACCCTTCTCGAACACGCCGATGTCGTGATTTATGATGCCTTGGTTAGCAGTGCCATCTTAGCGATGATTAATCCCCAAGCGGAAAAAATTAATGCAGGGAAACGACGGGGGCGACATTCTAAATTACAGTCAGAAACCACCCAACTTATGATTGAAAAAGCGCAGACCAACGCCATCGTGGTGCGCCTCAAAGGGGGTGATCCTTTTGTGTTTGGGCGGGGTGGTGAAGAAATGGGGGATTTAGTAAAAGCTGGTGTGGCGACGGAAGTGGTTCCTGGGATCACCTCTGGTGTTGCAGCCCCTGCCTATGCTGGGATTCCACTGACCCATCGGGATATGAGTTCTTCAGTCACCTTTGTCACCGGACATGAATGCGTGGGGAAATATCGACCGCAAGTTAATTGGAGCGAGATCGCGCACGGTTCGGAAACAATTGTCATTTATATGGGGGTTCAAAATCTCAGCCACATTATTGAACAACTCAAAGAGGCTGGTTTAAGCGGTGAAACTCCCATTGCACTCATTCGTTGGGGAACTTGTGCGGAACAACAAGACTTAATTGGTTCTCTCGATACCATTATTGAACAAAAGGAAAAAGAAGATTTTTCTGCTCCCGCGATCGCGGTTATTGGTCAAGTGGTCGATCTTCATCAAGTGCTTACAACCGCTCAACCGGATCACAATTAAACCCAAGATGATGCTTGGGATCTATTCATGAATCACGACTGGTGTTCCCATCGGTGTCCATTCATAAATTTCTTCGGCTGCCGTCAGGGGGAGATTTACACAACCGTGGCTGACACGAGTTCCAAATTGATTGTGCCAATATGCCCCATGTATGGCATAGCCTCCGTCATAGTACATGACATGAGGAACATTCGGCACATCATAATCATCTCCCCGCATCCGGTCTTGATGCAATTTACGTTGAATA
>JAVLCL010000463.1:0-2810 GCA_031580825.1 Halothece sp. Uz-M2-17 | reverse complement strand
TCCTTTTCTTGGGCTGCCTGCGCTAAATCTTCACGGTTGGCTGCTCTTGCCTTATCAATTCGTTGATGCCAAAGTTGAATATCTTGAGCAAGGGCAAGAATCTCATTTTCAATTTTCTTTTCTTGGTTTTGTAAATTTAAAACTAAGCGAATCGTATCTTTTTCTTGCTCTCGTAATTGTTCTTCTAACGCTTGTAATTCTAAGTGTGGATTTTTTTTGAGAAAATCATCCAATCGTGTTTCTAAAAAATGTGTTAAATCGTCTAATAAACCCACCGATTTTTCTCCTTACTGAACCGACATGGCTTCACCAACAAACATCACTTTTTGCTGTTCATTATTCGTAAAGGTTGCCTGTTGATTGGCAACGGAAACCAATTTCCAGTTACTACCGGGAATCCTTTCTTCTAGCATAATCCGTTGGGTCGCTCCATCTACTTTCAACAACGCTGCTGAATGTTCTCCTAATTCTAATAATCCTACAAGCGTATGAGACGAAGTTGTAGGAATCATGGTCGTAGTTTCCGGTTGACTTTCTGGGGGAGATTCTTTTTTAGCAGTTGAGGGGACTGGATTCGTTTCTGTCGGCGCAGTTGATGCTGGTTTGGGCTGGGGACTAGGTTTAGGGGTAGGGGCTGGCGGTTGAGCGTTTTGCAGGGCTGGTGGCGGAGGGGGGAGGGCTGGTAATGCAGCAACAGATTGTGATTTTTGCGGTTGAACGCTTGGGGTGCTTTGAGCTTTCGGTTGAGATTGAGGGATAATCGGCGTAACAGACTTTTGAGATGATTGAGGAGTCTGTTGAGCTTTGACTTTTTCCGCGAGGGCTTTTTCTTGATCAATTTCTATCAGTGCTCGCTCCATGTAGCTTAGAAACTCAGAGTTACTATCTATGATGCGAGGTGTTTCTCGATCAGAATCGACAATAGCGGTCTGAATCTCTTGTAAGCTCGCCAAGGAGAACTGATGATTATCTTCGATCAAGAGTAGGCTACCCATAAAGAGAGAACAAGAGGAAAAGAAAATGATTTTATCCAGATGGCGTGTCCAGAAAGGAGAGCTTTGTTGATGAGGAGGTTCGTGAAACTCTTCAAATGGATCAAAGTCCACCTCATATAAAGGGTCATCTCTAAACACAGCATTCTCATAATCGTGCTGATCCCAGTCTCCAGGAAATGGCGTTTTGGAAATGGGATTCCTCTGTTGAGAATGATACGGATGCTCTCTTGGGTCCAAATGCTCTAAACGACCGTCGTTTTGTAACGTTTGATCAAGTTCACTAAATAGTGTATTGATCATTAGTTCGGCATCAGATTCCAGTCTTCGCGGGGGGTGAGATAGCGTCATAATTGCCTTTTGCCTTAACTTAAAAAAAGAGCGATTCACAAGGCACACATAAAAGCAGACGGGTGAGGGTGGCTCTTGGTTTCACGTTAAGTGATTTTTGGCGAAAAAAAAGTGATTGTGATCGGAGCTTGATTTTATAAAATATTTTCCAACCCATACACCAACGATTTTAGTTCTGTCACTTTACGAATGGCAAGAATGACACCAGGCATATACGCAGCGCGATCGCTGGTATCATGACGAAGCGTATAGGTTTGACCACTTGCACCAAAAATGACTTCTTGGTGAGCAATTAAGCCGGGTAAGCGAATACTATGAATATGGATATTATCGTTGGCGAGTGCCCCTCTTGCCCCCGCTAAGGTTTCTTGTTCTTCCACTTGCGCTGGATTATAGGTTTTACCACTACCACTGAGCATTTGCGCGGTTTTAATCGCAGTTCCACTGGGAGCATCCGCTTTTTGATTATGATGCAGTTCGATAATTTCCACGTGATCAAAGTATTTAGCAGCCTGAATGGCAGCTTGTTGCAGTAGAACAATGCCAATGGAAAAATTGGGAACAATCAATGCGCCAGTGGTTGCTTTTTCTGCAAAATCGGTTAAATCAGAGAGTTGTTTGTCAGTTAAGCCCGTTGTTCCTACCACTGGGCGTACACCATACGCGATCGCGGTGCGAGTATTTTCATACACACTATCAGGATGGGTAAAGTCAACCATAACCCCTTGTGTTGGATACTGGGTTGCCATGACCAACGTTCCCTGTAACTCATTGAGTAGGGGAACTTCAAGGGGACCACAACCCACGACTTCCCCAATATCTTGACCAATATAGGCGGGATTTTGATCCACCGCCCCCACCAACGTCATTCCTTCGGCTTCAGCAACGGCTTTGATCACTTCCCGACCCATTTTCCCCGCAGCGCCATTAACCACGACTGGAATTACTGATTCCTCACTCATAATTGATGTTTCCTTTAACGACTGGTGAGCATTTTACAGGATAGAGACCGCTAAACTCTAGCGTAAAAAACTGCTGCTCAACCAAAATAGGAAAAGAGTCGTGAGGGCAGTAAACTGTTCCGAAGGCATTCCCGCAGCAACAACGGGGGCGAGCGCTGCACCTAAACCGACACCAATTAATAAACTTGCCAAACTAATCAGTAAAGAACGACCTAACCGATTTTCTTTCCGGTTTAAGAGATAAGCTGTGGCTGCAAAGCCAATGGCTAACATAACAGACGCACTATCACCAGAAGACAAGGTAATGACTACTAAAAGAATAAAAATCCCCGCAGCAATTAACAAATCATTGCGAGAAGGAGTATCTAACAGTCTCTGGAGCCATGCTGGAGAGCTTGCAGGATTTGGGGCTTGAGGCTTGGGTTTGGCTGGTTTAGCTCGTTCTGGAAAACGAATCCGTTCGGGGACTTTAATTTTTCCTTCTTGGCGCAGGCGCAAGCGATCC
>JAVLCL010000462.1:0-2811 GCA_031580825.1 Halothece sp. Uz-M2-17 | reverse complement strand
TGCAATTCCGGCATTATGGGTAATGACAGCAACGGTTGTGCCAAATTCTTGGTTGACTTGATTCAACACCTCTAACACTCGTTTTCCCGTTTGAAAATCTAAAGCACCGGTGGGTTCATCACAAAATAAGACTTCTGGACGTTTCGCGATCGCGCGGGCAATGGCAACTCGCTGTTGTTCCCCTCCTGAAAGTTGCGCTGGAAAATGATTGAGACGATTTTCTAATCCCACTAAAGTTAAAGCAGCGTTTGGAGACAGAGGATGACGCGCTAATTCTGTAACAAGAGCCACATTTTCCGCTGCAGTCAAACTGGGTATCAGATTATAAAACTGAAAGACAAACCCCACATGCTCCCGACGATATTGGGTTAACTTGGCTTCACCGGCTCGGGTGAGATTATTCCCCCGAAAAAACACTTCACCTTCACTCGGAATATCCAATCCCCCTAAAATATTCAGTAAGGTTGATTTTCCACTCCCCGAAGCCCCTAACAAAACCACAAACTCCCCTTGATAGAGTTGGAGATCGACAGACTTTAGGGCTTGTACTTGCACCTCTCCCATCTGATACCACTTAGAAATCTGTATCGCAGCGAAAAGAACAATTTTTTCGTCTTTTACAACTGGCGTTGTGGAGAAATTAGCCATTTTCTAATGCAGGCAAGTATCGTTTAGGCTTGAAAGAAGCTCGTTGGTTATTTCTTCTATCTTACTGCTCGCCAAGAAGCGATAACCAACCAGTCGTCACCTTGTCAACGCCAGACTCAGTCAAAATGGAATTAAAACTCGCTCAATGGTTAGCAGGAGAATTTAGTAATGAAAGCCAAGCCCTTTCCCAACCAGCTTGGTTTGTTAACCTGAAATTATGGCATCGTCCCCTCCCATTTTTAATTGATGGAAATTATGCCTTATTTGCAGAGCAAGCTCCTACTTTGAAATTAGAACAAGCCTATCGTCAACGAATTTTAGTGATTCAACCTGCAACGGCAACTGAACCGATGAAAGTGCAATACTATGCATTTAACGAGCATCAGAAATGGCGAGGGGCGGGAAGAAATCCTCAAATCTTAGACACTTTGACATTAGAGGAAATCAAAAAACTTCCGGGTTGTGTTTTAAACGTGACATCGAGAGAAGATCAATTTTTTGCACAACCCAGTGCGAACTCAGTCTGTCAGTTTTATATAGGAGGGAATCTCTGTCAGATTGAATTAGGATTTGCGGTAACAACGGAAGAGTTTCGGAGTTATGACAAGGGAATTGATCCCGAAACCCAAAAACCAATTTGGGGCGCATTAATTGCCCCCTATCAGTTTCAGAAGATAAAGCAGTTTTAACGTTCGATAAAACTATCCTCATTATTATTGGAAGATTGGGAGGAAGCCTTTTCTCCATCTAAGGGAATCACTGCATCGGAATCTCGATTCATCACGGCATTCACTTGTTGTAAAATCTCCGCTTCGGGGACAATAACAGTTTGTTGATTGGAAGATGAATCATTGGCTGCTGCTAACTGTTTTTGACCGGGTTTCACTTCCGGTTGAGAAATTTCCTTAAGGGCTTCATAACCAAGAGTATATCCTTTCAAACCGCTAACAATACCGCTGCTAATCGTAACGACAATAAAGAGTAAAATAAAGGCTAATGTCGAATTAAATTTGATCATTGAGAAAGCCAGGGTAAATGTTACATTATAATTAATGATATTGTTTTCACCAGGGTTGGCCGAGCGGTTGAGGCAGCGAACTCATAATTCGCCTTAGGCAGGTTCAACTCCTGCACCCTGGATTTGAGAAATTTTTACGCTTCTACGAAAGAAGCATATCTTAGAGCTTGGAATCGTTAGAGGCTCCTACTGAGGTGGTGTAGGGGTTCGGCAAATCTCTGGTCCGAATGGCTCCTCCTCCTGTCTGTTGTTGCAGATAGTCTTTGTAAAGTGTATCCAGTAATTGGGCATCTCGTACAATTTCATTTTCGGGGAAAGAAGAGAGTCCACCTGATTTAACGCCACCGATTCCAAAGATGAGTTGGAACTGTTGTGCAATTGAACGATTATCGAAAAAGTTTCCAGACTCATACGTGATTGCTTGCTGGAATAAATCGTCAACGCCTTCGTAAGTAATCGGAGTCGCATTGTGAGAGGAATTGTTGTTATCAGTGCTGGAATGGGGTTGAGCCAGAACAGTAGAACCGAAACTGGCGAGAATGAAACTGATTGTGGTTGCTAAGACCAAGCGCGATCGCGATATCATCATCAAATTACCCTGCTAATTTTTGGCTTAATTTTAACAGACGAAACAACAGCCAACTGAAGAAGATTATGTTGCCGAGGCAGCTTTTGTGTATTGTAAGGCTAAGGTTAAGACCTCAGACCGATCAATGGGTTTGGAAATAAAGTTTGTCGCCCCAACGACTTTCGCTCGCATCCGGTCAACAATTCCATCATTCCCTGTCACAATAACCACTGGAACCTCTTTGAGAACAGAAATTTTCCGAATTTGACTACAAAGTTCATAACCGTTGACATTCGGCATCATTAAGTCTAAGAAAATTAGCTGCGGTTGCTTTTCCAGTAAGATTGTAATTGCTTCCACAGAATCCCCAATCCCAATAAAGTCATAACCCCCTTTCGTGACAACATTGTTCATAATTTGACGACTTTGTTCACTATCATCGACAAAGGCAATTAAAGGGCGTTGTTTTGTTGCTTTGAGACTAGACACTGGAGCTTGGGGAGGACTCGCTTGCTGTTGATCCTCAGCACGCCGTTGTAATTGCTGTTTTTTAACTGCTTTCTCTTGGGGAGAGGGT
>JAVLCL010000461.1:0-2812 GCA_031580825.1 Halothece sp. Uz-M2-17 | reverse complement strand
AGTTGTAAATTTTTCCAACTCACGTCTCAAACTATAGAAATTAATCGCTCTCTTGCTTCCTACACTAGTAAAAAATATCTAAGAATTGGTTATATTGGTCATACACTGCGATCTCATTCGGTTGGTTGGTTATCACGATGGTTGATTTCCAATCACCATCGTGATAAATTTTATGTTGCTGTCTATCTAGTTGATGAAAATTCAGATAATTTAACAAAAAAATTAGCAGACAATGTTGATCGTTTTCGAGTATTTATTAATCAATCTTTTGAGGAAAGTGCTCAAATAATCGCCAATGATGAGATTGATATTTTAATAGATTTGGATAGTTGTACTTTCCCTAGGACGTGCAGAATTTTATCTCTTAAACCAGCTCCTATTCAAGTGTCTTGGTTAGGCTGGGATGCGTCAGGACTCCCTGCCATTGATTATTATTTGGCTGACCCCTATGTTTTGCCAAAAAACGCTCAAGATTATTATCAAGAAACCATTTGGCGTTTACCCCACAGTTATGTTGCAGTAAAAGGATTTGAAGTTAGTGTTCCTTCTTTGACTAGAGAAAAGCTAGAGATTCCTTCTGAGGCAACTGTTTACTTGAGCCCCCAAACAGCACTCAAGCATCATCCTGATACAGTTCGTTTACAGATGAAAATTCTTAAAGGCGTTCCCAACAGTTATTTTATAATTAAAGGAAGGTCAGATAAAGAATTACTGAAAAAGGTCTTTAATGAAATTTCAGAAGCTGAAGGAATTGATTTTCAAAGGTTACGGTTTCTAGAGTTAGATCCCAATGAACTGATTCATCGCGCTAATTTAGGTATTGCTGATGTAGTTCTAGATACCTATCCTTACAATGGTGCAACCACAACCTTAGAAACGCTTTGGATGGGGGTTCCTCTCGTTACAAAAGTGGGAGAACAATATGTTGCTCGTAATAGTTATACATTCCTCAAAAATGCCGGCGTAGAAGAAGGGATTGCTTGGACAGATGAAGAATATGTACAGTGGGGGGTTAAGCTAGGAACAGATGAGAACTTACGGCGGGATGTTCACTGGAAGCTGCTTCAGTCTCGGAAGACTTCGCCATTATGGGATGTAGAACAGTTTGTTAACGATATGGAAACCGCTTACCAACAAATGTGGGAGAAGTATGTTAGTCAAAGAGAAATTGCTGTTACGAGTGAGGATGGAAACTACTGAAACTCTTTGAAATATCACCCACATTAAGAAGATATAGCCTTAAGCAGTTTTAAACTAACAACTTCGTCTCCTTGATCATATCGAATCACAATTATGATCCTCCCTTAGTTAATGCCATTGTCGAAAAGAACTTCTACCTTCTTAGTGCTGCTCTAACCAAGTTTCTAACTCTTCCACTCAGGGTAAGCGCAAGAAAAATGAAGCTGTAATATGCTGATAGAATCCACGCTCGTAATCAGGATTAGTCATGGTCAAAGGTTTTGGTAAAGCATCCATCTCCCACAAAAAAAGTCGAAACTCTTCGTCAATCAAAGCTCCAATTGATTGTGAGCAGGTACATAAGGAATGGACAAAGCATTTTGAGGACTTAGTTGATCCCAGAGGAACTCAGGGAGTTCTTCATCCGTTGATTAGCATTGTCATGATTGCCTTACTAGCTACCATTGGTGGAGCCAAGGGATGGGAAGATATTGAAACCTATGGTGTTAGTCATGAGAGTTGGCTGTCAGAGTTTCTAGCTTTGCCCTATGGAGTTCCGAGTGCTGATACTTATCGACGGTTATTCGAGAGAATCTCACCGACTGCTTTTGAAAAGAGCTTTCAGAGTTGGTTAAACGGTTTGGTCAGAGATTTAGAAGCACAGGTGATTCCGATAGATGGGAAAACCCTGAAAGGATCTTATGACCGTAATGGAGAGCAATCAGCGTTATAGCGCTACGCGCTAGGCAATAGGCAACAGGCAATAGGCAACAGTAGGCTGTCACTAGATTTTAGAGTCTAACCCCGTCCTAACCTGAATACGTACTGCTATACATCTAGTCAGCGCTTGGGCAAGCGAGAACCGACTCTTCCTTGGACAAGTGAAAGTGGAGGATAAAAGTAATGAGATTAAAGCTATCCCAGCCTTACTGAAATTGTTAGACATTTCTGGATGTATCATTACTATTGATGCCATGGGCACTCAAACGGAGATTGCTCATCAGATTCAAGCTCAGGGGGCTGACTATGTGCTGGCACTCAAAGCGAATCATCCTACTTTGTACCAACAGGTACAACAATGGTTCAAAAATGCCGAAGCCTCAAATTTTCAAGGTATTGAGTACAGCTATGACGTTCGGGTCGAATCCGGACATCATCGTCGTGAAAAACGACAAGTCACAGCGGTGCCTCTCACTCAAATGGGAGGTTTATATAAACAAGCTCAATGGTCTGGGTTGCAAACCATCGTTCGAGTTGTACGCACACGCCATCTTTGGAACAAGACCACCACTGAAGTGATGTTCTACCTCAGTTCTCTACCGCCTAGTGCCCAACAAATCGGTCAAGCCATCCGACAGCATTGGTCAATTGAGAACCAACTCCATTGGATATTGGATGTGACCTTTGGAGAAGATGCTTCCCGTGTTCGCAAAGACAATGCTCCTGAAAATCTCGCTTTACTCAAGCGATGGAGTCTTAATCTCCTCAATCAAGAAACGAGCTTTAAGCGTAGCACTCGTCAAAAAGCGAAGCGAGCTAGCATGGATGTGACGTATTTACTACAAGTTCTTAACGCTTCGATTCCTTTATACTCTAACCCATTTGAGACCTAAATTTTCTTGCGCTTACCCTG
>JAVLCL010000460.1:0-2814 GCA_031580825.1 Halothece sp. Uz-M2-17 | reverse complement strand
AGAAGCCAGTCGTCCCCATCACTACAAGAGTGTGTTTAGACTGAACGAATCGCACAATAACTCAAAAATGTCATATTTTGCTAAGGAAGATATTTTGCATCCGATGAACTGGAAGCCGATAGTCGTGAAATTCGTCCTAACATTACAGCAGAACTTAATTAAAAAGTGTCGTAATGGGCTAACTAATACTGTTGAATCTGTTCTGGAACTTTCTTAACTTTTTGTAGTTTCTGTAAGGGTTTCCCAGACTGAATTTCCCACTTGTACCAACACTGATGACGTTGCAGGGTTTGCATACTTTCTAACAAGCCCTGACGCAAAATCGGTTCCGTTTCCACGGCAAATAATAAGCTAAATGATTCACTAATTTCTTGTAGCTGTGAGGTGTGTAAGTTGCCTTGCGTCGCAAGCTGGGTTAACTGTCGAATTGCCCTTAATCGTTTCAGGGGATGTTCAGCACTCAGTTCATCAATGAGTTGGGAAAACTGATGTTGTGAATTATTTTGATCGGAAGCAGTGATTAATTTTGAGACTTGTAAGCCAAATAAGCCTGTGAGTAAGATCCCTTGCGCGATCGCGCTTCCGGCAAGCCAATGATTATCCACCTGATCCCAAAGTTGTAACGCCCAATAGCTGCCCACACCGATTAAGCTACTTCCTCCTAATGCCATCAGTAACCGTTGTTGCGATTCATCTAGGGTATGCTGCCATTTTTGCCAATATCCTGACCAGTGATTCACCGGGAAGCGAAAGAGTACAATCAACATTCCCATTGCAATTACCGTCGCTAGCAGTAATTGCCAATTCCAAACCAGCATGATCGCAAAAATCACAATTCCCCATAACCAAGGTGAGGATAAAAGGGATTGGAACTGTGATAAAGACTGATGAACCCTAAGCCTAGTCGAAGAGCGTTGACGGGATTTTCTACGGCGACGTAACGAAGCGGACTGCCGTTTTGGATAACGTGACGAGGTTTTTGAAAAGCCCAGCACGATTTTCAAGAATAATTTACTCTGGAAGTGTAGTTGATGGAGAAATTGCGCCATGCTTGAACCCATTGGAGTGAAACGCGACTCGATTGTAACTTCTCTCGGACGAATGGTTTATTACACTCCGAGCGAACATCCCTGGCCCGATGAAACAACTCGAACAGAAGAAGGTCAATCCAGTATAGTATTTTTACATGGTTTTGGCGGTGGATCGTCCGCTTACGAGTGGTCAAAGGTTTATCCGGCGTTTGCCAGCGATTACCGTGTCCTTGCCCCTGATTTAATTGGGTGGGGACGCTCCGAACATCCCAAACGGAATTATCAGATCGAAGATTACCTTACCATAATTCGAGAGTTTTTAACCGCGACTTGTTCGGAACCGGTAACCGTTGTTGCGTCTTCTCTTACCGCAGCTTTTACGATTCGCGTGGCAGTGGAGAATCCTGAATTATTTCAATCGTTAATTTTAGTAACACCGGCGGGATTATCAGATTTTGGCGAAGATTATACCCGCAGTATTATTGCCCGAGTGATCAGTTTACCCGTGGTGGATAATTTACTCTATTGGAGCGCGATCGCAACCCCTGATGGCATCCGGAATTTTCTAGAAAATCGCCAATTTGCTCGTCCTGAGCGTATTTATCCCGAAATTGTTGATGCTTATCTCGAATCTGCCAAACAAGAGAATGGCGAGTATGCTGCATTATCTTTTGTCCGGGGCGATTTATCTTTTGATTTATCCCTCTATCTTCCTCAGTTAACCATTCCCACTGCCATGATTTGGGGAGAAAAAACCCAGTTTACTTCCGTTGATTTAGGGAAGCGTTTAGCAGCCCTGAATCCTTCTGTTGTCCAAGAACTGGAAATTCTTGAAGATGTCGGTTTAACCCCGCAATTAGAACTCCCCGCCGTAACTATTGGCTTAATCCGTCGCTACCTCAAACTATTCGGGAAGACGAATCTCGACAATACTTCCTCGAAAATTGTAGCTGAATCCCTCTAATTCTACTGTCGTACCGATTTTAACCTTATTACTCCCCAGCACTGCCCCATCATTAGTAATGGTTGCTTCTCCTGCAAGGGTCAGTAACCAATCCGTTATAAATTGTTCATCAGGACGGGGATCGGGCTTTGCAACCACTGATCCATCCGGTTGGGGAACCGCCACCGTCTTTGGAATTCGTTCAACTGATTTCACTTGTACTTGACCATGCGGTTGATTGCGGATAATTAGTTGGGTGCTTTTCTTTTCTTCGAGCGTGCTTTGTAGGGTTTCTGGATTTTCAATTCTTAATCCTTGAATCAGAACATCCATTTCAATGGGTTTAGTGCCACTAACTTGTGCCACAGATCCAGACGTGCCGGGAAAAATAAAAATCCCAATGATGACTAATAAAATAACAAGGGCTGCCCCTAAGTCTAGGATGCTGATGGTATTAAAGAGTCGTCCTTTAGCGTCAATAAGTTTCATAATTACGCAATTGCCTCTAACAGCGAATCGAAGATTCATTCGCGCTTCGGCGATAATTGATCAAATTCGATTTTATAGGAAACGGTAGCCACAAACAATGAACTAACAGCAAAGACGTAGGAGAAAAACAAGATATGGTTACCGAATCACAAAACAGACAAACAAATCTATATGAAACTGATTATAATCTTTGGGTATTAGAAAAGGTTAAACAGCTAGAAAATAAAGAATTTAACACCGTTGACTGGGATAACTTACTTGAGGAATTATCCGATTTGAGTCGTCGTGAGAAAAGAAAATTGGCTCTTCTAGAGTGAGTATGATAAGTTAATACCAATTAAAAAGGAAGAA
>JAVLCL010000459.1:0-2820 GCA_031580825.1 Halothece sp. Uz-M2-17 | reverse complement strand
TTAGTGGCAGCGGGACGGAAGTTAAGCACGTTATTAAAAGACGATTATGATCGGTTGCGCTATATTCTAAGTCAGATCCATTTTTAGCCTTCCCCTCCTCTCCGCAATCAATTTTCTAGGAAACTTTTAGGAATTGAATGATCATGACAGGACAAGAACTCCAACAACTGATTGTAAGTAAATGGGGCTATTCGTTTGACGTGCAGTTACGTCGCTTTCGGGATAAAATCTATTTGCAAGTGATGTGGCGTTACCTTGAACAAGCGTCTTTCCCTTTGGATGAAGTTGAGTATTTAGAACATTTGAATGCAGTCGCGAGCTATCTAGAAGCCTGGGGAAGCACCGCCCAAGTGGAAACGTTTATTCAACAAACGAAAGAACGTCCTCGTTTAGGAAAGGCGGTGAATATTCCTCTTGATTTAGGGGAAAGGGCTTCGGAATGGATTGTTGAAGGCTCTCCCTTGTCATAGAGTGAGTTAGGCAGTCGCTGGTGTTGCGAAGGTGGGAAAATAGGGCTGATGTAAACAAATCAGTTGCGCGATCGTTTTTTTCAGTTGGAAGCGATTAATAATAGCATCCACAAACCCATGTTGCAGTAAATATTCCGAGGTTTGGAAACCTTCAGGAAGTTTTTCGCGGAGGGTCTGTTCAATGACTCGTCGTCCTGCAAAACCAATCGTTGCTTTTGGTTCCGCTAAAGTGATATCTCCAAGCATTGCAAAACTTGCGGTAACACCACCGGTTGTGGGATGGGTGAGAATGGGGATATAAAGTAGCCCTGCTTCTCGGTGACGTTGCAATGCTCCAGAAATTTTTGCCATCTGCATCAGACTCAGCATTCCTTCCTGCATTCTTGCGCCTCCGGATGCGCAGACAATCACCAAGGGAAAGGCTTGTTCGGTCGCATATTCCACAAGGCGACAAATTTTTTCTCCAACAACGGATCCCATGCTTCCGCCCATAAATCGGAAATCCATGACTCCTAAAGCAACAGGTAGTCCATCGAGTAAACCAACTCCGGTTTGTACCCCTTCGGTGAGATTGGTTTTTTCTTGGGCTTCTTTCAGACGATCTACATAGGCTTTACGGTCGTTAAAGTTCAGGGGATCAATGGGTTGTAATTGTTCGTTTAAAGGTTGCCAGGTATCGGGATCAATCAGTTGACGAATGCGTTCATCACTATCAACGCGGAGGTGATGGTTACATTCACTACAGACAAAATGATTGGCTTGTAAATCTTTGGTATAAGCGAGTACGCCACAAGATTCACATTTACTCCATAAGCCATCGGCAATTTCTCGCTCTGGGGGTTGTTTTAAGTCAGGTTCTGATTTTCGACGATTAGCAAACCAATCAAATAAAGACATGCAAAGTTAAAGAATAATAATTAAGATTGTGCCTGACTATTATATAGCAGCACGTATTCAGGTTAGGACAGGGTTAAACTCTAAAATCTAGTTATCGTCTAATATTGCCTATTGCCTGTTGCCTATTGCCTAGCGCTATAAAACTGATTTCGGATCAAATCATCGCTGATGATTGCTTGACCCAGATGACAGAAAAGGAGTCGGCGACTTCCCTTGTTTCGTCTCGACTCCCTTCCTGCTTTCCCTTCGCTCCCCACACGACCGCAATCATATAACAGAGTGACCGTTGAGTCAATATAATTCACGATTCTTTACTTTTTAACTTCGAGGAGAACATTGACCAACTGCGGAAAAGCAATAATTAAAATTAAAACCAGAATTTGAATCACAATAAAGGGAATAACACCGCGATAGATATCTTGAGTTTTCACTTCCGGTGGGGCAACTCCTCGCAGGTAAAAGAGGGCAAAACCAAAGGGCGGGGTGAGAAAAGAGGTTTGTAGGTTTGCCCCAAACACAACTCCAAACCAGACTAAATCAATGTTAAGGGCTTCTGCAACAGGGAGAAGGATGGGAATGACAATAAAAGCGATCTCAAAAAAGTCAATAAAAAAGCCGAGAATAAAAACCGTTAGTAAGCTGGTGACGAGAAACCCGATTTCTTCTCCTGGTAGATTGGAGAGGATATCAAACATGACGCGATCACCGTCTAACCCGCGAAAGACTAAACTAAAAGCGGTTGATCCCAAGAGAATAAACATCACCATGCTGGTAATGCGTAAGGTGGCTTCACAGACTTGTTTGAGTGCAGCCCAGTTGAGTTGACCATTAGCAGCAGACAGCGCGATCGCGCCTAAGCAGCCTACTGCACCTGCTTCTGTTGGGGTAGCAATGCCAAAAAAGATACTTCCTAAAACCAAAATAATCAACAGCAATGGGGGAATCATCACGGCTAACACTTGCTTCCTTAATGCTTTTCCCCCAATATTTCTTACTTCTTGCGGTAAGGCTGGGGCAAATTCCGGTTTGATTACAGCGATAATTATAATGTGGAGTGCAAACGCCGTTGCCATCAATAACCCAGGAATCAAGGAACCGATAAACAAGTCACCAACCGAAACTCCTAATTGATCGCCCAATACCACTAACACAACACTCGGGGGAACGATTTGACCTAAAGTTCCGGAAGCAGCAATGACCCCTGTAGCTAACCCTTTATCATAGCCGTAGCGCAACATCACAGGGAGAGAAATTAATCCCATTGCTACCACTGTCGCTGCAACGACTCCTGTAGAAGCAGCAAGTAAGGTTCCCACAATCACAACCGCTAAGGCTAACCCACCGCGCAACCGTCCGAACAAAATGCCCATGGTTTCTAGCAACTTTTCCGCGATTCCCGACTTTTCTAACATTGACCCAAGAAAGATAAAGTAAGGAATCGCCAATAGGGTAT
>JAVLCL010000458.1:0-2824 GCA_031580825.1 Halothece sp. Uz-M2-17 | reverse complement strand
CCTAACCAGTTTATATTTAATACCGATAATCCCAGCGCCATTATTAATGCGGGTGATTTAGAAGTGAGTGCAGCGCATACCCTAAGCCTATTCGGGGGTAGTATTGCTAATACAGGAAATTTGACCGCCTCAGAAGGAAATATTATTGTTACCGCGGTTCCTGGAAAAAATGTCCTTCGTATTTCTCAACCGGGTAATGTTTTAACTTTAGAAATTACGCCCCCTCAAACCGAAGCAGGAGAATGGAATTTATCGGTTTATGACTTACCTGAACTTCTCACAGGGGAAAAGGTTGAGGGTTTAGCGGTTGATGAAACAACTGAAACTGTGACCCTCAACGGAACAGAAATTCCCACCACCACAGGAAGTAATCTCATCACAGGAGAATTAGACGTTAGCGGGGAAACCGGTGGCAATATTTATGTTTTAGGAGACAAGGTTGGTTTATACGAGGGACAACTTTCAGCGGAGGGGTTAAGCGGAGGGGGAAACATCTTTGTTGGCGGTGACGACCAAGGAGAAGGGAATCTTCCCACAGCGCAACGAACTTATATTAGTGCAGGGTCAGTTTTAGAAGCCAATGCAATTACCCAAGGTGATGGCGGAAAAGTGATGGTTTGGGCAAACGAAGCCACTGCTTTTTCTGGAGAAATCAACGCCCGAGGCGGTGCAGAAGCAGGCAATGGAGGCTTTGTTGAAGTTTCAGGGAAAGAATTACTTTCTTTTAAGGGTCGTGTGGATGTATCGGCATTACAAGGCAATCTGGGAACAGTTTTATTAGATCCCAGAGATATTTTAATTGAATCAAGTGAAACGCTTGAAGATCAAATTGACGATGATCAAGTTACTGATGGAGAAATTTTACGCGGGGATGGAGAAACAGCGGTTGATTTTACGATTTCTGATCTTGCCCTCACTAGCATTACAGGTAATATTTTGCTTGAAGCGAGTCGAGATATTATTGCTTTAGAAACAACAAACCTTGTTTTCAGTAATCAAGTTTTGGGCAATACAATTACTTTCAATGCTGATCGTAATTTAGAGATTAAGAGTAACATTAGCACTAACGGTGGGACTGTTAACTTAACTGCAAATACAGGCTTGATTAATGTTCAAAATATAGACACAAGTCTTGATAATGAGCAAGCCGGTGCAATTAATCTTACTGCTTCCGGAGATATCACGACAGGTCGTTTAGATACTGGGATTATTAATGGCGATAGCAGTGGTGCAATTGCCGTGAACAGTACTAACGGAAACATTACCACGAATGGAATTGTTAACACCAGTAGTGATGAAAGTGGAAACGGGGGTGATCTAAGCCTCACTGCCTTTGGGGAAATAAGTCTTAATAGTTTAGCAACTAAGGCTAGCATCGGAACTGGGGGAGCAGTTAATCTTGATGCTGGTGGTGATGTTTCTATTGGACAGTTGGCATTAGGTTCGATTAGCGGTGAGGCTCAAGAGATGACGATTGATACTCCTGGAGTCGTGAGCTTTCTTGCTCAGCCAGAAATACAAGGGGCAGATCTCAGTATCGGACAAGAAACCCCTGTCGCTAATTTCGTTTCGGATAATAATTTGAATACCGCAGGGGGAGATTTTTCTCTTGCCTTAAGTGACAACTACAGCTTACCCGTTGCACTGAATACCGGAGGCGGAAATTTCAATTTAACCAGTTCTGGGGATCTCACGATTAGTAGTGTGATTGATACAAATGGCGGGAATATTACTGTCACTGGAAATAATATTACTGACACTGAAGATGTTTTTACCCCCCTTGATAGTAGTAATTTTAATGGTGATGGGGGAGATATTACGCTGAATGCAGAGAATACAATTGATGTTGGTAATCTGAGAGCCAGTGGTAACTTTGGATCATTAGAAGGAGAGCCGAGTAATGGTGGCAATATCATTCTCAGTGCCAATGGAGATATTGAAGTCGGCACTCTAAACACGGAAGGGGGAATTACTGGAGGCGAAATCGAGGTTACAACTGAAGGCTTTTTCCGTGCGGTAGGAGAATTCGGAGAGGCGGGAGTCAGCCTTTCTAGTTTTGGTGATGAAGCAGGCGGTAATATTATTATCACTCATGGCGGTGCTGGTGAAACCCCGTTTGTTGTGGGTGAAGAAACCAGCAATGGCACAGTAGGAACAATTACAAGCGGTGAATTTGAAATTGTTGAAGGATCTTTCCCCTTTACAACAGAAGAAGGCAATATTGCCATTATTTCTATTCAAGAATTTGAACCTGAGACACCTGTGGAAATCCCAGAGCCTGAACTTCCACCAAAGGAAGAACCAGAATTGCCAGTGGAAAAACCAAACCCAGAACGACTGCATCAAAAACCAGTTGAATCGGTAACCATTGGTGATGTGTCTAGTTCTTTACAACTGGTTACGCTGGATCAGGCTCAAGAAATTCTAAGACAACTTGAAGAGGCAACGGGGGTAAAACCCGGTTTAGTGTACGTTAACTTTACACCAAAGACGCTGAGAAATGCGACCGATTTTCAACGTCAAGAAGCTATTTCGACTCAAGCCTACGAAGAATATTTTAATCTTCCTCAACGTAAAGCAGATTTGACCTTATCTCTACCTCAACAAGCCAGCGATCAACTTGATTTGTTACTGATTACAGAAGAAGGTAATCCTTATCAAATTGTTGTGGAAGAGGCGACTCGTGCCAAAGTCGAAGCAAGAGCGACTCAACTGTATGAGATGATTTCTGTTCCGCCGAGTCCTTTTGCCAACCGTAGTCAACCCTATCTTCAACCTGGGCAAGAGCTTTATGATTGGTTGATTGAACCTTTATCGGAAACGT
>JAVLCL010000457.1:0-2832 GCA_031580825.1 Halothece sp. Uz-M2-17 | reverse complement strand
AACTCGAATATAATCCACCTTCTGCAATCAATTCGTCATGAGTTCCTGACTCAACTAATTCTCCTTGTTTCAAGACCAAAATTCGATCAACATCACGAATCGTAGAAAGACGATGAGCAATAATAATTGCTGTGCGCTCTTCTAATAAATGACTAAGCGCGCTTTGAATTAACGCCTCTGTTCCCACATCTAAACTGGCGGTTGCTTCATCTAAAACTAAAACTCTCGGATCCCGAATTGCCACTCGCGCAAAAGCAAGTAACTGTCTTTGTCCCCCAGATAAGTTATTCCCTCGTTCCCTTAAAGCCGTATCATAACTTTGAGGAAGTTCTTCAATAAAGCGGTTAACATTCGTCATTTCCGCTGCCTCTTTGACTTTCTCAAAGGGGTAATTTTCACCGAGGGTAATATTATCTTTCACATCACCGGCAAAGAGGAAATTTTCTTGCAAAATAACACCAATATGACGACGCAATTCTTTTTGGGGTAAGTCTCTAATATCAATTCCATCAATTAGAATGCGACCTTGAGTCGGTTCGTACAAGCGACAAAGTAAACGAATAATTGAACTTTTTCCGGCTCCCGTTGGACCTACTAGGGCAACTTTTTCCCCAGGTTTAATAATAAAATCAAGGTTTCTCAACACCAGTTCATCTTCTTTATAGGCAAAAGAAACATTTTCAAAGCGAATTTCTCCTTTCACCGTTTCCGACTCTTGAACGGTAGAGAGTTGTTTTTGTTGATCCTGTTCTGGATCTTTGATTTCAATGGGTTCATTTAATAATTCTGTAACCCGTTCCACACCCGTAAATCCCGTTTGTAAGAGTGTAAATTTTTCAGCAAATTGTCGCAGGGGTTCAAATAATCGTTGGGCATATAAAATAAATGCCGATAGGGTACCAAAGTTTAAGTTATCTCCTAAAACTAAAAGTCCTCCTAAACCTAAAACACCCGCGATCGCGATCAAAGCAATCCATTCTAACGTTGCCGACACCGCAGACTCATAAAAAATGGTTTGCTGAATTTCCTTTAAATAACGCTGATTAATTTTCCGAAAAAGATTGTTATTGAATTGTTCTCGTCGAAACAGTTGAACAATATTAATCCCAGCAACATTTTCTTGCAACATCGAGTTGAGGCTTGATAATTCTTCCCGAGAGCGATAGTTCGCATTCCGGTATTGTTTTTGAAAATAGATGATTAATCCGGTTACCGGAAAGAACATCAGAACCAGTAATGTTGCTAACTGCCACTGAATTGCAAAAATAGTAATTGTAATGACGACAATGTAAACAATATCACTAATAATTCCCACTGCCCCTGTAGAAAAAACATTGCCAATTGCTTCCACATCACTGGTTAGACGAGTGACTAAACGTCCCACAGGGGTTCGATCAAAAAATTTCGCAGAGAGGGCAGTGAAATGAGTAAATAAATCATTACGAATATTAGCCGTCATTTCCTGTCCAACCCGTTGCACTAAGTACCCTTGTAACGAGTTAAACGCCAGTCGAATTAAAATCGTTAATAATAAAATTCCCGTCAGGGTATTCAAGCCCTGAGTTAACGACATTCCTTCTAAAAAAGACCAAGTTTGTTCATCTTTTAAAAAGGAAACCGCTTGTCCAATAATTAAAGGTTGAACGGCTCCAGCAATTGCCAAGGGAATCAGAAGACTAACAGATGTAATCAGTAATGGTTTATTACGAGTGGCATAGGGCGCAAGACGTAACAACAGTCGCCAGTCATTTTCTCTTGGACGCTTATTTTCTTCAATATCTACAGATGCGGTCATGTTTTGATTCATTCTCCCAGTTCCTTTTTACGATAACACTGGCAATTTAGTGGCATTTTTGGAGACTCTTCAACCGCAGTGGGAGTATGAATCAGAATCAGGAATCTGGTAGGGTAGGGTTAACCAAACTTAACTAAAGGAGAAATCAACGTGGCAGAAACCGCTTATATTCAAAATGAAGCCGAATCAGATGAACTGATTGCTAATGAGTCTGTTTTAGTTGTGGACTGTACAGCGACCTGGTGTGGACCGTGTAAGTTAGTTTCCCCTTTAATTGATCAGTTAAATGAAGCCTACAGCGATCGCGCTCAAATTCGGAAACTCGATCTTGATGATCACAAACCAGTCGCAAAACGGTTTGAAATCAAAAGCATTCCTGCCGTTATGTTCTTTAAAGGGGGCGAACGAGTCGAAACCCTCGTCGGAGCAAAAACCTACGACGAATACCAAGCAGAATTAGAAAAACACCTGTAATCTGGGGACGAGATAGTGTTACCCTGTTGGGTTAGGAAAGTTTCTGGGTTAACAGCCCATCCTATCCCAAACCTTTAGGATTGGATCATACACGCGCTCTTTTAAAGCAGCAATACATAAGATAATCTTTGTAAAATAAGTTAAAACAAAAATTGGGAGAGAGAAAATCATGTACGGTCCCACCCCGTCAAATACTGTTAATAACACAGAATATGCCAATCGCTTCTTTGTTTATGAAGTTGTTGGTTTAAAGCAAAACGAAGTCACTGATCAAATTGAATCACCAATTCGTAAAAGTGGCAGTGTTTACATCACGGTTCCCTATAACCGCATGAATCAAGAAATGCAACGCATTACTCGCATGGGTGGGAAAATTGTGAGTATCAAGCCTCTGAACGATAATCATCACTCAGATCAGGCTGGGGCAGTTGGGCAGCAAAATAAAAAAGCAGCCATGACTGACAGCAAAGCAAAATCTAAATCCAAAGGTAAATCTGATGTTCCCGTCAACATCTACAAGCCGAAAAACCCCTTAATCGGAAAATGTGTTGAAAACCGAGAAC
>JAVLCL010000456.1:0-2839 GCA_031580825.1 Halothece sp. Uz-M2-17 | reverse complement strand
CGTTTCTCTTGATGACTTCAACTCGCAGATTACACCTTCCTAGACGGAAGGGGCAGGCATTTCAGGGCAACCCAGCACTAAGAGTTTTGGTTTTCAGTTATTGTATTAAGCCTTTGCAACCAAGGGAGAATCGTTTCATGAAATTGATCGGGACATTCATCATGGGGACAGTGACCTAATTCCGGTAACATAACCAGTTTCAGATCAGGATTGAGGTTAGCTAAAGATCGCGCTAAAGTGGGCGGAATCATCCGATCGCGCTCTCCCCAAAGTAATAAAATGGGAATGGTTAAACGAGGTAACATTTCCTTGACAGAAGTACCAAAGCGCGGATTTAAAGCGGACTTCACAAGGGCGACAAACGCATCCGCAGCGTCTTCATCCCGAGGGGGAGTGCTCAGAATTTCGACGAGGTCTTCATCTAAAACGGATACTTTGGGATAAGCAATTTTTGCCCAACGGCGAATCAGCGAGCGCGATCGTAAAATCGGAAACAAGCCACGTAAGAGCCAAGGCGCGCTAAATAGCGATTCAATACCACTGACGACTTTTTGCACGGGTGGGGGTAGCATCTCCGAACGCGCCGACACATCCGGTAAATTAATTAAAATTAGTCCTTGTGCCATCTCTGGATGACGAGCAGACGCAGTGAGACTCACCAGCGACCCCAACGAATTGCCCATTAAAATCGCTGGTGAACCAATGACCACAGACCAAAATTGATACAGTTGTTCAACCCAAAACTCAATGCTGTATTCCGTCGCTGCCTTACGGGAAGCCCCAAAGCCTAATAAATCAATGGCATAAACCGTATGGGTTTCACTCAAAACAGCAAGATTATATCGCCAATGCGCGATCGCTGCACCAAAACCATGAACTAAGATCAGAGGCGGGTTATCATGTCCTTGACCCGAGCGCGACCTTAAATACGTATAACGAACTTGCCAACCGCGCCACACCCAATCCCGTTGTCTTCCTAAATCAATATTAATCTGCTTATTCATCGATCCCGTTCATCTGTTACTTTTGTGTTAACATTTGGCAAAAATTCCAACAGCATTATTACAATGGCAAGGGAATAACCTTATGTTGTGAGACTTAATTTAAGCCTAACTGAATTTCCATAAACGCCTGTGAAGAATAAAAAACGCAACCGCCAGCTTCCCCAAATCAACGAAAATATTCGTTTTCCCAAGATTCGCGTGATTGATAGCGAAGGAGAACAACTGGGAATTCTCACCCCTGACGAAGCCCAAAAAATAGCCGAAGACAAAGATCTCGACTTGGTTCTTGTCAGTGATAAGGCGGATCCGCCAGTTTGCCGAATCATGGACTATGGCAAGTATAAGTACGAGCAAGAGCGGAGGGCAAGGGAAGCGAAAAAGAAACAACATAACGCCGAAGTCAAAGAAGTTAAAATGCGCTATAAAATTGACGAGCATGACTACGAAGTGCGCGTCAACCAAGCTAAACGCTTCTTAAAAGGAGGGGATAAAGTTAAAGCAACCATCAATTTCCGAGGTCGAGAAATTCAACACGTCGATCTCGCCAGAGAATTATTAGAACGGATGGCAACTGACCTCAAAGACACCGCAGAAATTCAACAATCGCCAAAACGAGAAGGACGTAACATGATTATGTTATTATCCCCGAAAAAAGAACAATTAATGTGTCTGTCATTCCGATGCATGGGAGGACTGGTGTTGAATTGAGTCTCAGCGTCACGCCTTCCCTTCCCCCACTTGATCCATCACTACCACCTCATAGCGTTGTAAGCCTTGAGGAATTACTAGCTGATGGTTTACATTCGGATTCCCCCCGACCCGAATCGTTTCGCCAATCGCCCCATTGGATAATGACCCTAAATATTGCTGGACTCCAGAACGATAGATAATCTGAAAGGGGGTATCTTGAGGGAGGGCGACGTGATTCACTGTATAAACCGGATAGTTGGACTCTGTAAGGTTAATAATAATGAACCGACGCTGATCTCGATTCGGATCCCAGTATTCAAAAGTAATGACTTTGTTCGTATCATCGAGCCACTTTTCATGGTGATTGTGTTGGTTATACCAAGCATGGTAAGAATCAGAGGCAATTAGATTACGAAAGTCAACGATTGCCTGATGAAATTGAGCAATGCCAGAATTACTCAGGTTTTCCCAAGCCACAGCCCCATTGGTTGCTAGATTTCCCCTCTGTAAAGTGAAGACTTGGGCTGCATCAATGTAGTAGCTACCCGCACTGAGCTTGAGAGCGGTAAATGCCATCAGTTTTCCTTCTGAGTGCTCCCAACCCGTAGCCAATTTTTCAACCGGATATTGACCATGGATATCATCGTGATCGCGAATATTATTAATATCATCGGGTCGCCAGCCATGGACATCAAAGGAACGCCAAGGATTACGTAAATACCTAGCAATTTGAAATAGAGAATACTCATCTGGATTTTTACGGATGATTTTCGACAGGCGGGCATTAAAATCATCTGTGTAGCCCACAGTCAGCCCTGATCCCTTTTTTTCAACCCCTAAGCGATGTGCAGGAGAGATCACTCGGTCATCAAAAGTCGAATACATCTCACCAATGATTTGAAAACTGGGGTCCCGTAGCATCATTTTCCAAGCCAAATCCTGCAAGAGGTTTTCTCCGCCTGGCTCCCAACTTAAGCCATCGACATTATCAATCCTCACCCCTTCATAACCTTCGTAGAAAAACTTGATGAGAGCTTCTTGAATCAGAAAACGAAAACCAGGATTATCACATTTCGGTCGTAGAGTGCCCCATTCTGTACCACGAGAAGACAAAAACCCTTGACCGGATAATCCCATGAGGACTT
>JAVLCL010000455.1:0-2841 GCA_031580825.1 Halothece sp. Uz-M2-17 | reverse complement strand
GTTGCTGGATATCGCCCAGAAAGCCGAGACACATTTTGTCAAACCTATTCCGTTCAAGGATATGACTCGCCACAAGATTTAATTGCAAATTCCGATCTTGATCTCATTGTCATTTGCAATATCAACGCCGAACATGGGAACTTAGCCCAAGCAGCCCTCGAAGCCGACAAGCACGTTGTTGTTGAATATCCCCTTTCTCTCAACCCAGAACAAGCGCAATATTTAATCACCTTGGCAAAGCAAAAAAACAAACTGCTTCATGTGGAACATATTGAATTACTTGGTGGATTACACAATGCGATTCGTGAATGGTTGCCTAAAATTGGCAATGTTTTTTATGCGCGATATAGTACCATTAACCCGCAACGTCCTGCCCCAGACAAATGGACGTATCACAAACAATTATTTGGTTTTCCGTTTAGTGGTGCGCTATCGCGGTTTCATCGCTTTACAGACTTATTTGGCAAGGTCAACACCGTTAACTGTTATACCCGCTATTGGGAAAGAGAAAATCCCGATGAATATTTTGCTTGTTTAAATCATGCTCAACTACAGTTTGAAACGGGTTTGCTAGCGGATATCATTTACGGGAAAGGAGAAGTCTTCTGGCAAGCTAACCGTGATTTTGAACTCCATGGGGATCAGGGAACCTTGATTTTTGAAGGGAGTGAAGGAAAATTAATCCGAGGAGACGAAGAAACACCCATTACAGTGGGCAGTCGGCGGGGCTTATTTGCGAAAGATACCACGTTTGTTTTAGATTACCTCACCGCAAACAAACCTCTATATCTTGCTGTTACATCTAGCTATTACGCAACCCGAGTCGCCGATGCAGCGCGAGTGGCAGCAGAAACAGGTAAGACCATTCATATTGATTAACGCTCCGCATGGACATAATCCACAAATTGACGCTTTCCCAGTAAATCAGAGATTATACTGGGAGATTGTGATAGGGGTAACAGAGGATACCACTGCTGAAAAAAGTTAAACGTTGCGGACATCAGAGTCAAGTAATCTCACATTTGTTGCCCTCATTTTAGCGAGTGGGTAGATCAACGGTTGACCTCTCTAAGTTTCAAGCTAATATAGCAACGTAAAGCAATGTCTCAAGAAAGGAAAAGACAATGGCTGACATTATCCGAATTATCTTGTCCGTAATTATCCCGCCTTTAGGAGTGTTTCTCCAAGTTGGTTTTGGTGGACACTTTTGGCTGAACATCCTACTGACACTGTTAGGATATATTCCTGGTTTAATCCATGCTGTATGGGTAATTGCGAAAAAGTAAATAAAAAAACCCGGAACTCGCGCCGGGTTTAATTTAAAAAATTAATAAGGATATCTCTATTCGTTGTTACTGACTGAGGTTTCTCCAATCAACGTTAAATCCTTCGATCAGCAGAGAAGAATTATAAATTTGCAGAATAATCAGTAAAAAAACAAAGAACAGTCCCATAAAGACTGCCATTAAAGGAGTTGTTCCCCAACCGGGAGCAACTTTCCCGTATTCTGAGTTTAGAGGTTTGAGAAGATTTCCTAAACGAGTTCGCTGTGCCATAACACCTAAATTTGAATGTTAACCTACTTTTCCTAATTGTAATATTATTTGACCTTATTTCTCTGTGCTGTCTTGTGATGATGAATGAGGATCTCAAAGTTGGTTAAGATTAATAGAGTGATTGGAATGATTAGCCCTCGCTAAAACTTAAATTATGAGCTTACGATTATATTTACTACGCCATGGTGAAACCACATATAGCCAAACCGGTGAATATTGTGGAGAACTGGATCCGGATTTAACCCCAGAAGGTCATCAGATGGCGGAAGCGTTTGCCAGTGCTTATTCTGATCTCAAGTGGGAAGCGATTTATTCTAGCCCCATGAAACGGACGGTTGCGACGGCTAAACCTCTCTGTGAAAAAATTGGCTTAGCCATGCAGCAGCGAGATGGCTTAAAAGAAATTCGATATGGGGCTTGGGAAGGGAAAGATAGTGATTGGGTGAAACAACACTATAATGAAGATTATATTAGTTGGTTGAGAGAACCAGCTTGGAATCCGCCCACTAAGGGAGAAACCGCAGTTGAGATTGCTAGTCGGGCTTCTTTAGTGATTGCTGAAATTCGGGCTCAACATCCTGCCGGTAATATTTTAGTGGTTTCTCATAAAGCAACGTTACGGATTATTCTTTGTAGTTTACTAGGGATTGATTTAGGGCGTTATCGCGATCGAATTGGTTTTCTGGCAGCTTCTCTCAGTGTGATCAAGCTGGATCATCATGGTCCTTTAATCGAAAGGTTAGGCGATCGTTCCTATATGAGTCAAACGTTGCGCGATCGCGCTGGCAGTTAGATCTTTATAGTCATGAGAAAAATATGTACAATTGTAAACAACAGCACTCATTTTTATAATTACTATGGAATCTGCAACCGTAATTAGTATTTCAATCGCAGCCGTTGTCCTTGCGGTAACTGGTTATTCTCTCTATCTGTCTTTTGGTCCCCCATCTGCGGAATTAAGCGATCCGTTTGAAGATCACGAAGACTAACCTTTTCTTTCCTCTATCCTCTCTATGGGGGATGGGGGGGGGATGCTTTGAGCAAACGTCCCGACGCATCCTACGACTACAGCCGAAGGCTTAGTCGCTAGTTAGGAGGGGCATTTTGTTCCTGAATATAACTTAATAGAGTCTCTAAGTTGGCTCTCCCACCGACGCTGATGATTCCATAAGCCTTGTTCCAAAAATAGGGTTTCCAAAAGAACTGTTCTAGATATTGTTGATACTCTTTTCGCACCCGCCTAGACGAAACTGTCTTTAGGTTACCGACAAAACGGGATAAGTCC
>JAVLCL010000454.1:0-2844 GCA_031580825.1 Halothece sp. Uz-M2-17 | reverse complement strand
CTTCAATATCTTGTAGCGCAATGAGTAACCCCTGTAAAATGTGATCTCGTTCTTGCGCTTTTTGTAAAAGGTAGTTGGTACGGCGGGTAATGGTTTCAACGCGAAACTCAATGAAGACTTCCAGAAACTTCTTCAGGGTCAGAAGTTGCGGTTCTCCTTCCACCAACGCCAACATATTCGCCCCAAAATTCATTTGTAAGGGCGTTTGCTTATAAAGATTATTTAATACCACTCGCGGGTAAGCATCTCGGCGGAGTTCAATGACAATCCGCATTCCCGTGCGGTCACTTTCATCCCGAATATCAGAGATCCCTTCAATTTTTTTATCGTTGACCAGTTCCGCAATCTTTTCGATAATCGCTGCTTTATTACTTTGATAAGGGAGTTCGGTGACGATAATTGCCTCTTTATCTTGTCGTCCTGGCTGGGAGAGGGTTTCAATATCGGCAACCCCACGCATGGTAATTGATCCGCGCCCTTCCGAATAAGCAGATTTGATCCCACTGCGCCCGAGAATTTGTCCACCAGTGGGAAAATCCGGACCGGGGATATATTGCATTAACTCGGTTGTGGTCAGTTCAGGATTTTGAATCAGCGCGATCGCGCCATCCACTAATTCGCCTAAGTTATGGGGAGGAATGTTCGTCGCCATCCCCACTGCAATCCCTGATGATCCATTGAGTAACAACTGTGGAACGCGAGACGGGAGAACCATCGGTTCTTGTTGCGACCCATCAAAGTTATCAATAAAATCAACGGTATCGGATTCAATATCTTGCAGCAGCGCATCTGTGGAAAGGGCTTGCAACCGACATTCTGTATAACGCATGGCTGCAGGCGGGTCATTATCAATCGATCCAAAGTTCCCATGACCATTAATCAAAGGATCGCGCATGGAAAAGAGTTGCGCCATCCGTACTAAGGCATCATAAACCGCGGTATCTCCATGGGGATGATATTTCCCTAACACCTCCCCTACCACACGGGCGCATTTACGAAAGGGACGATCTGCAGTGAGTCCCAATTCATACATTGCATACAAAATGCGTCGATGGACGGGTTTCAAACCATCCCGCGCATCAGGTAACGCCCGACCGACAATGACGCTCATGGCGTACTCTAGGTAACATTGAGACATTTCGTTTCGCAGTTCGGTCGGGATAATCCGCTCTTGGGAAGGGGCCATAACTTTAAAAAACTCCGTTTTAATCAGAATTCAAGATAAAAAAGGGGATTTCCCCCTGTTTTTTCTGATCAATGCTGTTGATTCATGCAATTTACCTTCCCATTATAACTTAAGTGTCTATGCCTTGAGTGGTGCTGATTGCAGCGAGTTTTGGGGGTTGACTTTGTTCGCGCGATCGGTTTCTTTTAAAAAAGTTACTTTAGTGTTTCTTAATCTGTTGAGGCATAAGCTGTTAAGCATTTAAATTGGCTTGTGGATATGAGGCAATAGGCAATAGGCAATAGGCAATAATGGGAGTGATCAGCCTTTCCAGCTAATTGCAAGAATACCCCATTTAAGTGCGTCTTAGCTTAGTGCTACGTACTGGAGAAAGAATGTAAAAGGAGAGGCGGAGAGAGGGGGAAGAGGGAGAGAGTCTGACTAAATGGAATGTCTCAACAAATAACAATATATTGAAGATACTTTTTATAATGAACTTAAATGCTGTTTTAATTATATAAAAAGCTAACCATCATGACTAAACTAGAACAATTGAACCAAGAAATTCAAGAACTCCCTGAAGAAGCCCAAGACTTACTTATTGATTTTATCCAAATTCTAAAAAAACGTTACAGAGAAGGGCTAGTTGAGCAAGAGAAAAGAACCTCATTTTTAGAAGATGCTGCTGAGTTTGCTGGATGCGTGGAAGGAGGACCGAGTGATCTTGCAACTAATAAGGAATATTTAGAAGGGTTAGGGGAAAAATGAGACAAATAGGGATCATTGATACAGTTTTTTTAGTCGCTTTTCTTAATTCTACTGAGCAATATCATCCATGGGTAAAAGGGCAATTAAACAATATTCCCTCACCTCTACTAACTTGTGAACCAGTGATCACTGAAACTTTATTTTTATTAGTCAAAATTCATAGAGGGGAAGACATGGTTTTCAAGTTACTCACTCAAAACAAAATCAAGATTCCTTTTCGATTAGATCAAGAGTTAGAGTCGGTGAGACAACTTATGGAAAAGTATCGTTCCGTCCCGATATCCTTAGCTGATGCTTCCCTAGTCAGAATGAGTGAAATTCATTCTAATAGTATTGTTCTTACCCTAGATAGCGACTTTAGAGTTTATCGAAAAAATAAAAAGCAGATGATTAATCTTGTAATTCCAGATGATGTTTAGTGCTTTTATTAATATTTAGTAGTAGGATGAGCAATCCCCAACCTACTACTGATACCGAATCTAAGTTTCAATTTGAGTTAACAATTAAGCAGCATCACTACCGCCTAAACTGCCAATAATTTTGAAGAGAATTTGCATTCCAGAAAAGGCTTGCCAACTAAATAATCCTAGTAAAATCATATTCAAACCAACATGAAGGCTGCGAGCAATATTGTTTTCTTTTTTCATCAAAGGAACAAGCGCAGCAGAAGTGGCAATAATTGCAACCATACCTAAACCGACTAATAGGTGCGGTCCTACAAATAATTTACCATTATTGATATAAGTAATTGCCATCCCACCTAAATTTCCAAGAACTAATAGAGATAGCAAAATAGAACCGACCAGATGATGCTTATCTCTTTTCGAGGCAAATTCTTTTTTTAATTCTTTATCTTCTGCAGTGCGAGCTTTTTTGCTTTTGATTCCGGAAACCAATGCGTAAACCGCAAC
>JAVLCL010000453.1:0-2854 GCA_031580825.1 Halothece sp. Uz-M2-17 | reverse complement strand
AGGAAGGGCGGGTGGATTTTCAGGATGACAGCCGAGATGAATAATTTTTCCCCCAGCTTCCGAGATTTGAGATTCTCCTTTAATAATGCGTCCATCTTCCATTTCTGCCCATAAATTGACATCAGAAAGGGTTGCAGGAAGGACACGCCCTCTCACCGCTAAAACTTTGGAACTTGCTGCGATCGCTGCTTCTAAATCCCCTGTAATATTATTCATAGCAGAGAGAAATAAATTGCCAAAGCTATGTCCGCTTAAGCCTTCTCCGGCGTTAAACCGATATTGAAATAATTCTGTTAATAACTTTTCTTCATCCGCTAATGCAGCCAGACAGTTGCGAATATCTCCAGGGGGTAGCATTCCTTGTTCCCGCCTCAATCTTCCTGACGATCCGCCATCATCGGCAACGGTTACAATGGCGGTAATATTAGCACTATAGGCTTTAATCCCTCGTAACAGAGTAGAAAGTCCGGTTCCTCCGCCAATGGCAACAATTTTCGGACCTTTCACCAGTCGGCGATGGGTGGTGAGAACATCAATTAATTCTTTATCTTGATCGGGGTTTAAAACTTCGGAAATTGAACCAACCGTGCGCGATTGTCCCCAGAAAATGAGAAATAAACCCAGCGCGATCGCGAGAGGACCGGAAATATAATTGGGTAAAATATCAGCAATCGCTTCCAGAATGCCCGATGTAAACTCAATGAGATAAAAAATCGGGGTTAAATTTGCCCAGATCGCCAATCCCACACTGGTTAACAAGACTCCCAAAACACTGATGAATAACCAGCGTTTAATAAAAATCCCCGGCGCCAACCACATAAACCAGCGGTTACGGCGACGGGTTGCAGCATTCGCAACGCTTTTTGGCTTTTGATACAGTTTACCTTTTAACTGACGGCGCACTCGTTTAATGAAACCATTTGCCATATGCAGTTCCTCATGGGAGATAAAAAGAAGGGAATTGCCCTATAGCCACACTTTATCCTAAGAAAAACGATAACAAAAACAATTTAGATGCGTAATTGCGCTTGTGGGGTGAAACATTGACGATAAATCCCAGTGGTAACCAGAGAAGCCGTTAAAAGATTGGCAAGGGCAAGACTAAACAAGACTAAAATTTGATAAGAGATAGCGTTTAATGGGGTGACTCCGCCCAACAGTTGACCCGTTAGAATGCCAGGTAAGGTGACAATTCCCACTAATGCCATTTGATTTAAGTTGGGTAAAATCCCCGCGCGGATGGCTTGACGACGATACTGCGCGATCGCGCGTTGGGGAGAAGCGCCTAAACACAAATGCGTCTCTATTTCTCCGCGATTGGTTTCAATGGCGTTGACGAATCTTTCTCCCGCGATCGTTCCCCCATTCACGGCATTCCCAATAATAATCCCTGCAAGGGGGATCCAATATTGCGGATCATACCAGGTTGGCGGTTGCACAATCAACAGCATGACATAACCGAGGGTAACCGCAGTGGTTAATAGTAAACTTCCACCCACCAGCCAAAATAAGTGCGATAGCTTTTTAGAAATTCGATTTTGCGCGATCGTGGTCGCAACAACAATCATCACCAGTAACACACCAAAAACCCCCCATACGGTTTTTAGAGTAAAAATTAACTCTAGAATATAACCCACTGCCACTAACTGTAAAAACGCGCGTCCTGCACTGAGAAACAGTTGTCCTTCTAAGCCTAATTGTTGCCAACGGGAGATTCCCAACGCGAGAATAATGAGAACGAGAGTCAGGATTAAATCTAGCGTGTCTAGTTCAATTAACATTAAAGAAAATCAAGGTTTAATTTGGCTTATGCTCATTACTATTAGTGAAGATACTTTAACTTTATCATCAGGTGATGCAGTGATTTTCCCTGATCAGACTTGGCAGGATTATGAACACTTACTGAAGCTACGTCAAGACAAATTAATTCCTAAACTCTCTTTTAATTCAAACACGCAAGAAATTCGTTTGATGTCTCCTTTACCCAGTCATGGAAACCGCGTTGATACCCTCAGAGATTTAGTCAAAGCGCTTTTACGTCAAAACAAGCAAGACTGGCAATCTTTTGACCCGATCACCTTAAAGATACCACCCCAAGCAGGAGTCGAACCGGATACCTGTTTTTATATCCAAAATCGGCAAGCTATCTTAGGAAAAGAAAGAATTAATTTAAACATTGATCCCCCCCCTGATTTAGCAATTGAAGTTGATCTTAGCTCAATTACTGATCTAGGAGCTTATGAGATACTGAAAGTACCTGAATTATGGATCTATCGTCAAGGAGTCTTAAGCATTTATCTCTTAGCAGGAGAAAGTTATCACGAAAGTGCAGTCAGTCGTTTATTTCCTGAAATTGATGTTCCGAAAATTTTACCGAAATATGTTGAATTAGGATGGAATGAGGGATCAAGTGTCGCTTTACGTCAGTTTGAAACATCTCTTTAGTCTATGACTTGCTTCTCACGCAGCGATTGGTTTCAATGGTGTTGACTAATCTTTCTCCCGCGATCATTCCCCCATTCCCCTTCACTAATCTTTTTAGAGAAGTAACATTTATTCGGACTCATTCAAGTTATCCCGTTGGCGACTATTCGTTAATTCACTGGATTCAACAATTTCTTCATCTCTTCTAGAATCTTGTTTGCGCCCTTGAATAAAAGTTGAAGCAACTCCTGCTAAACTACCACTAGCACCAATTACTCCTCCTGCCCATTTTGAGCCAGTTATCCCCGCAACAATAGCTCCACTGACAATTGCAGCGAGGGTAACAGAGAGGGCATACTGCTGTCCTCGCTTTCTGTCTTCATGCTCTAGTTTTGTACTCTCAATATAGTTATTGACTAATTTTTCATCC
>JAVLCL010000452.1:0-2864 GCA_031580825.1 Halothece sp. Uz-M2-17 | reverse complement strand
ATCAGCCTTTCCAGCTAATTGCAAGAATACCCCATTTAAGTGCGTCTTAGCTTAGCAAAACTTGTGCTGAAAATTAACCTTCAGATTTTGAGTAATTCTTAGTGAGCTAAGTTGTAAAATTCTTTGTGTCTTTGTAGTTGAATTCGTAATAATGAAACGACTCCAAATTTGTGCCTATTTATGCAGTCTCAGTTTCAGTGTTCTGGGAATCGTGACCCCAAGTGTTGCTCTCCCCCCACCCGAGGATACCCCAGAAGAAGTCTTACGGACTAAAATTATACTGGAAGCGCGATCGCGCATTGATGGTCAGCCCTTAACCCCTGCCGAATATGCTCAACTGCAAGCAGACTTAGCCCAATCTCCCTATCCTCCTGAGTTAAGTCCCGAAGTCCGAGAATTTATCTTTCTCTTGCAAATTCGTCAAATGCTGCAAATCTTGACTCCACTCTAGGTAAAGTGAAGGGAACTTGCCATCACCAGCAGTTACGGATTACCAAATCAATATGTCCCAAAATTTGACCCCAGAACAAGTCCAACAAATTGTCTCTAACCAGCATCCTAACCCCTTTAACGTTCTTGGGGCGCATTTGATCGAAACCAACGACCAGCAGCAAAAATGGGCAATTCGCGCTTATCTTCCCCATGCAGAAGCCGTGTGGGTGCGTTTACCCGCAGCGAGAGAAGAACACCCGATGCAAACTCAGCATCACCCTCAATTTTTTGAGTGCATCCTTGATTTGGACGGAGAACCCCTGATTAGTTATCAACTCCGCATCCAAGAAAAAGAAGGGGAACGGGTGATTTATGATCCTTATGCGTTCCTGTCCCCTCTTCTGACTGAATATGACCGCTATCTCTTTTCAGAAGGGAATCATCACGGCATTTATGAAAAACTGGGGGCGCATGCCACAACGGTTAAAGGAGTCACAGGGGTTTATTTTGCAACATGGGCTCCAAATGCACAAAGCATTGCTATTGTTGGCGATTTTAACGACTGGGAAAAAGGACAACATCCCATGCAAAAGGGAGAAAATGGGATTTGGGAACTATTTATTCCGGGTGTAGAAGTAGGAGAACGCTATAAATATATTATTACGGGCAAAAACGGAGAAATTGAAGATAAATCCGATCCTTATGGCTTTCAGCAAGAAGTACGCCCCCATACCGCTTCCATTGTCACCGACTTAGATACTTATACATGGGGAGATAGTGCCTGGCTGGAACAACGCCGTCATCGTGATCCCTTACAATCCCCGATTTCGGTTTATGAAGTCCATTTAGGATCTTGGTTACAAGGGTCAGTGCATGATCCACCGCGCAGTTTACAAGGGAATGTGTCTCCCGTAACCATGTCAGCGGAAAATCAAGAAGCAAGGTTTCTCACCTATTACGAACTTGCGGAAACGCTCATTCCCTATGTGAAAGAATTAGGTTATACCCATATTGAACTGCTTCCGCTGGCTGAACATCCCTTTGATGGATCTTGGGGCTATCAAGTCACCGCTTATTATGCTTGTACCTCTCGCTATGGAACCCCTCAAGACTTAATGTATTTTGTTGATCAATGTCATCAAAATGGCATTGGGGTCATTCTTGATTGGGTACCTGGACACTTTTCTAAAGATATCCACGGCTTAGCCCTATTCGATGGGACGCATCTTTATGAACATCCTGATCCCAGACGAGGGGAACATCAAGAGTGGGGAACCTATGTTTTTAATTATGCCCGTCCGGAAGTTAAGAATTTTCTAGTGGCAAATGCCCTCTTTTGGTTAGATAAATATCATCTGGATGGCTTACGGGTGGATGCAGTTGCATCAATGCTCTATCTCGATTATCAACGGGAAGAAGGAGAATGGTTACCTAATGAGTTTGGGGGAAGAGAAAACTTAGATGCGGTCGCATTTCTTCGCCAAACCAATTATTTATTGTTTAGTTACTTCCCCGGCGTTGTTTCTATTGCGGAAGAATCTACCGCTTGGCCGATGGTTTCTTGGCCTACTTATACGGGTGGTTTAGGCTTTAACCTGAAATGGAATATGGGCTGGATGCACGATATGCTCGATTATTTCAGTATGGATCCCTGGTTCCGCCAGTTTCATCAAAATAATTTAACGTTTAGTATGTGGTATCACCACAGCGAGAATTATATGCTGGCGTTATCTCATGATGAAGTGGTACATGGGAAAAGCCATATTTTAGGGAAAATGCCAGGGGATGAATGGCAAAAGTTTGCCAATGTACGCTGTTTATTTGCCTTTATGTTTACCCATCCTGGAAAGAAAACTTTATTTGCTTCCATGGAGTTTGGACAATGGAAGGAGTGGGATGAAACCACCCCGTTAGATTGGTGGCTGTTAGAGTATCCTTTGCATTCTCGTCTCAAACAATATGTGGGAGATTTAAATAACCTTTATCGCCAACAACCGGCGTTATATGAACAAGATTTTATGGATGAAGGCTTTAGTTGGATCGATTGTAACGACCACCGTCACAGTGTAATCTCCTTTATTCGTCGCGCCCAAGATCGATCCGACTTTTTGCTGGTTGTTTGCAATTTTACCCCCCAACCCCACAGTCACTACCGAGTGGGTGTTCCCACCGCAGGCTTCTATCAAGAAATTTTTAATTCTGATAGTCGCGAGTATGGGGGTAGCAATATGGGAAACTTGGGAGGCAAATGGACAGAACAATGGACGTTTCATGAACAGCCCTATTCCCTCGATTTATGTTTACCGCCTTTAGCGGTGACTATATTTAAATTAGATGCGGAAAAAACGAGGGAAACTGACTCATCTCGTTAGGCTTTCGGTCTAATGCCTTTACTCTGGAGACACTTTTGAAACTGTTGTTCCTGTTCACTG
>JAVLCL010000451.1:0-2868 GCA_031580825.1 Halothece sp. Uz-M2-17 | reverse complement strand
GAGGCGAGATAATCCTCAACAATCCACGCATCAATATCACCGCCACCCACATAAGCATCGGCTTTTGCGACCACTTCCCCTTTCAATTCCTGTTCATTCTCGCCAAACGCCGTTCGCACCAAACTTAAATCCAGCGTTCCCCCACCAAAATCAATCACCAACACCAATGAACCAGGGCGTTTTTGGGCGTATCCCAACGCAGCAGCCGTTGATTCATCCACTAACTGTAATTGCGGAATCTTCAGTTCCTGCGCTAATTGCCAAAACCAATCTCGATACCGTTCAAACGCCCCCACGGGAACCGTAAACACGGCTTGGGTTGGTTGCAGATTCTCCTGTTGGATTGCTGTCCAGATAATTTCTAGAAACTGTTGACAAATCTGTTCGGGTGTGTGTTGAATGCCATCAATGTCTCTCGGTGGCGGTTGAAAGTCGGCGGCTAAATCCCGTTTAAAGCCCTTAAAAAAGCGATGCGGTTGACTTAATCCTAAACGACGCGATCTAACCACTTCTCCCACTTGATACTGATGCTTCTCATCAATAAATACAAGGGATGGAATTACAGGAACTTCTTTGGTTTCTCCTTTGTTATTTCGTAAACGGAACAGGCGAGATAAGTTCCCTAACTTCAGGGTGGTGGGAGTTTCCGAGTCGGGAGGGAGGTAACTGATAACCGTGTTTGTGGTTCCAAAGTCAACTGCGATAATGGTCATATCCGTTTCGGAGTCGGTTGCAGTAGAGAAAGTTATTGATTCGTTTCATGTGAATATAATTTTAATCCAGTTGGCAGCGCGATCGTTGCTTATCAACTGAAGTAATAAATTAAGGGGGAGTGAGAGCGATTAAAGAGTATGGCACAACAACCAAAAGATACCGATGCTGTTGGCAACCCCGTCAACAACAACGGTTTTCGGGTGGTGTCTCCTGCCGTGAGGACTCTCTAGCCCTTGCTATTGTAAGGAAATCGATCGCGCGATCGGGCAAGGGGAATTTTTGGGACAATTGATAATGATAAACTACCAACTATAGGTTATATAGCGATCCGATGAAAGTTGACAGACCAGTAGAATGGGATTATTGAACGGCAAATCCCGTATGAGGTCGAACCTCTGGAGGATGAAACCCTAATACAATTTTACTTTTCGGAATTCCTGCTCTCAAAAGATCGTCAGCAATGCCATCTTCTAAACCGTCTTCGTGAATCCATATTTTATCCCCCACAACTTCTAAATGGACAATACAACCATGCACACGCTTTCCATTGATCTCTCCTACTGTTAACAAAACATAATTCTTATGATCTTCTCCAATGACTAGCTTTCGTGCTAAATTGCCATGTGCATAGGGTAATTGGGCATACTCCTGTAAAATCTGACTAATGATTTGATAATAATTTAAGGTATCCATTGATTAATAACCTCCTGTTTTTCATCAAAAACCAGTAAATTTAAACGCCGATTTTTCAAGAGAACTTCTCCTATAGGTTGTTTGAAGATATCATCAAAAACGTCTTGAGTAATTGCTAGATAAATAGTTCTTTCCGAATCGACATCTCTCATAATGTCTTTGTATAAAATATACTGTCCCAGAGCATTTTCCAGATCGTTGACCCTCGATTTTCCAATAAAACTTTTGACTTCTACCGCTATTTTGTCTTCTCCCTTCTCAGCAGAAATTAGTTTTTCTGCCCCTAAATCTACAAATAAATCCTTACGCCCAATATTCAAAATATAGGGGTCATTTGTAATCGTCCACCCATCCTTAACTAACCCATTTTTAACCGCATCGTGATAAATATCTTTAGCTGGCATCACTCTTCCTCATCTGTTTTGCCAAAGTTAAAAGTTAAGTGCCAAGGGAGCAGACTTGCAAAAATATATTATACCCTAATCATTTTTCCCAGATTTGACCAGAGATGGCAAAATAGGTAATAAGCAGGGCAGGGCGATACTTAACAACGGGCAAAGACAATGGCACAACAACCAAAAGACAAAGATAAGAGCGCTATAGGAGAGATAAAGCATTAGGGCAAAGCAATGACAATCAAAGAGTTGATCCAAGCCGAATTAGAGCGTATCCCAGAAGAGGAGTTAGAGCAAGTTTATAACCTGCTCAGAGAGTTCAATCAAAAGAGTAATGAATCAACTTCAGACTGGGAGACTTTAGGGGATTTGTTAGAAGAGTGTAAGGTGAAAACAGGAGTGGACGATCTCTCTTATCAGCATGATCATTACTTACATGGAACACCGAAGTTATCGTAGGGTTTGCCTTGCCCACCCTACTACAATGTAGTCCTTCTGTTTTAAAGGTGGTATTATTAATCAATTTTCGTGACTACTTTTAGAAGACTCTATTTGATTTGATTTCTAAATTCTAAAACAGCATCAAACGGTTCATCACTGAGAATATATTTGGCTAACAATTCTAGCGATAAATCTGGAAATAAAGAACTTTGATTCACTTGAATATAGTCTTGATTTTGTAAAACATAAACCCTCAGTTTTTCTTCTTCCCAAAACCAAACTTCAGTCACTTCTAACGCTTTGTATATTTCTAAAGCATCAATTCCGCCATGAGTAATTACTACTTCAATCGCTAGATCAGGAAATTCTTTTCGAGTATTAATGCAATAACTTTTATCAGGTTCAATTCCGCGAGAAAAAGATTGAGAACGAAACGTTGTTGATCCGAGGGAATAAAATCGAATCTTCTTGGCGAGAAAATAAGATTCTAATAAAATGCCAATATTTTCTTTGTAGATTTCATGGCGACTGCTGGGCGACATTAATTCTAAGTTTCCTCGGCAATATTTTAATAAAATTCCTGCTTCCTCACTGGTAATTTCTAATAAGTTCTCATAGTCTTGCC
>JAVLCL010000450.1:0-2869 GCA_031580825.1 Halothece sp. Uz-M2-17 | reverse complement strand
TATCAACCAAGCGAATATAAATCGGTTGCATCAGCCGTTGTGTTTGTTCCCAGTCTTGAGAATTGGCAATTTTAGGAATCATTTTTCCTCTTCAATCGTGATAATTTTAGGTAATGCGGTTGCTTGGAGATGTTCAACCCAACTGCTGATATTTTCTTGTCCAATCTCTCGTAGAGACTCCAGTAAATTACTACTTTGATCAATCAATTGGCTAACATCAATTTGATAATAAATGGGTTCATATTTTTCTAAGCGTCCCATTCCCTCTCCTAATAAAATGACTGCCCCTCGCCAGTTAGAATTACTGAGATGGTAGCAGCCAACGGCAACTTGCAACAGTCCCTGATAAAAGTCTCGGTCAAATATCTCCGCTTCCATCCACAATTCCTCGAAGGTATCGTGACACGCATAGAACTGTTGCTGATTAAATTCTGCAATGCCTTGCCAAAAGCCAGATAATGGCATAATTGCTGAAAATGGGAAGATTAACCCATACTTTCACGAACTTCTTTGATATAGTCTAAATCAATATCTTGTTGATCACCGGCAAAATCATGATCTTCAGTCAGAAATAGCATACAGTGACATTCTTTCCGTTCCCGCATCGGAACACAAGGACAGTTCCAATAGCCATGTTTGGCTTCTGCTTCTTTATCTTCGTAGTGGCGACAAGGACATAAGGGTGCGCCCAGTTCTTCTTTATGTTTGGCTAAGCCTTCAATTACCACAGAAGTTACGGATAAGTCAGCGCAGAAATAAGTCCCCGTGCGTTTGGCATAGGTTTGGGAAAAGTTCCGCATAATATTTAACGTTGCTTCTTGGCTAACGTTAGAACTTTGGTTTTCGGTTTGGTTTTCAGTATTGCTAGTCATATCCCGATTTCTTGTTATTGCCAATAATTAATTGATTATTTTCTATCTTGCCTTACTCCTGTCATTGGGATCAATCCTATGAAGATGGGGATACACTTTCCCCAATCCATTGCAGATAAGAATTTAACCCCATTTGAATCGGAAGGGCAATAATTTCAGGAACGTCGTAGGAGTGCAGTTGACGAATGCGAGTTTCTAGTTGTGAATAGTAGGCTAAATTGGTTTTAATCATTAGTTGCCATTCGGGATCGCTATGCACTTCATTGTCCCAAGTGTAAACCGAATGAACTGGGGTAATGCTGACACAAGCCCCATATTTTTCTTTGACAATAGCTGACGCGATCGCGCGCGCTTGTTCTTCGGATTCCGTGGTGACTAAAACAACACCATATTGTTGATTTTTGCTCATTTTGACCTCTAAAAATTGCACTCGTTTCTGACCAACGGTCAAAGCCGGCGCCTTGTTAAACGGAAGGCGTAATCTTTGACTATCATCTTTGATCACAGCAACTGTTTGCAAATTTGTTTCGCAACGGCTAAACCAGATAAAAATGCACTTTCAGCACCAGAAACTGAGGGATCTCCTGAAGAAAATCCATCTCCGGCTAAATAAAGATTCAACTCTGACGAAGCGAAAAAGGGGGCATTAACCTGAGTCTTAGGGGTGCTATATCGCCAAAAGTGAACTTGCTGATCGATGATTTCAGTTTCTCCTAAATGATTTCTCGCTGCTGCAATTAATGCTTCTGCACCACTTTCTCTTTTTTGCGGATCAAGATATTCTTCACTAAAGGTTGCATTCCCTTGTAAGGTGACTGCATACGCATCTGGTGAGATTCCTGTTTGATCGTTACAAGTAATCCGATCGAGTTTCTCTCCTTGGACTAAAGAATGTTTTGGAAAAATTGGACGAGAAACTAAAAGTAATACCGTCAGACAACTGTCATAAGTGACCTGACTTAAAGTTTCTAAACTGGGATCTTGTTGAAGAAGATTAGAACTTTTAAGGAGTTCAAGACTTTGCGGAACCGGAGGGGTGAGGAGGAGAAAACGACTTTGTTCAGTTTGTCCATTTTCTGTTGTGACACTCCAGCGATCTGCATCATACGCTAAATTGACAACTTGGCTTTGAGTCTGAGTTTCTAAACTGGCAGCAAGGTGTTTTGTAATAGTACGCATTCCATTTACGCCCCAATATTGATCTAACTCTGATTTGACAATTCCCTCCAGTTGTAATTGATGCAGCCATTGTTGAAACGCTTCAGTTTTAGCCTTTAGAAATTGCACACCATAATCAAAGCGGGCTTCTCCAAACTCAGGATGATTGATCCGACGAGTGGCAAAACGCCCACCGATTCCTCGCCCTTTATCAAGGATTTTGACTTTGAAACCTTGTTTTTGCAGATGCATTCCGGCGATCAAGCCTGTTAGCCCACCGCCAATGATCAAACAGTCTCGTTCCATATCAACCGCTTATAATGCGACGTGATGCGCAATATGTTCATAATAATAGCTGTTGGGTTGCGGGAAGTTTGGGGGGTCTAAAGGTAAATGATTCATCTGTCTAATTTGAGGTAAGTTTGCCCCATGAAGGCGGGCTTTTTCTAGATTTGTCCCTTTCAAGGTCGCCCCAGTTAAATTTGCATCGGTTAAATCGGCTTCTTTGAGACAAGCATAGCTAAGATTTGCTTGTTCTAACCCTGCTTGGACTAAATTGGCTTGGTAGAGATTGGCGTGTTCTAAATTAGTCCAATGTAAGCGCGATCGCGCTAATTTGGCTTTAGATAAATTCACTCTGGCTAAATTTGCCCCACTCAGTCTCGCTTCCACTAAATTCACCCCAGATAAGTCAACGTTTTGTAAATTTGCAAGTTTTAAAAATGCTCCCTTTAAATTAACTTCTGTTAAGGAAGCCTCTTGTAAGCAAGCCCGAGTTAATCTTGCTTCTAATAAATTCGCCCAATTTAAGTTTGCTGCTTTTAAGTTTGTTTCTCTAA
>JAVLCL010000449.1:0-2872 GCA_031580825.1 Halothece sp. Uz-M2-17 | reverse complement strand
GAGATTAAACGCCTGCACCCCCAAAATATGATCCATTTCCACTTGTGCATCCTGCGTGCGATAAATCTTTGCCATGGCATTCATCCCTCGAATGCGCCCTTCTAAATCTTCCAATTCAGTTGGACTCACTAAATCCGTTTTATTCAGTAAAATCACATCGGCAAAGGCAATTTGTTCTTGGGCTTCTTCCGCATCCCAATGCTGATGGATATGTTTAGCATCGATCAATGTAATCACTGCATCTAAATTGGTTTGCGCGCGGACATCTTCATCCATAAAAAAAGTTTGAATCACCGGCGCCGGATCCGCAATGCCTGTGGTTTCAATAACCAGATGATCAAATTTATCCCGTCGTTTCATCAAATTGCCAATCATCCGAATCAGATCACCCCGCACGGTACAGCAAATACAGCCATTGTTCATCTCAAAGATTTCTTCATCGGTATTAACCACCAACTGGTTATCAATGCCAACTTCTCCAAATTCATTGACAACAACGGCAACTTTTTTGCCATGTTCATGAGTCAAAATTCGATTTAGTAGAGTCGTTTTACCAGCACCGAGATAACCCGTTAAAACGGTAACAGGGACAGAATTTTGAGTGGTAACCATCAGCTCATCCTGATTTAATATGATAATCATTCTCATATTAGCACTCATAACCCCTAAGGAACTAATCCCAAGGGGTTTTTTCTAATGATGGCTTGGCTTCTAGGAATGACAATCACACCCCGTATGACCACATCCGGAACCGTTGGGGTGACCATTGGCGCAAGCCTCACTACAATAGAAGTGACCATTTTTCTCAATCGCAGTATCTGTTTTCACGATACAAACGCAAGATTCACAAGCACACTTCATTTGATCAACGGTAACTGTCATAATTTCTAGCCTCTCTGTTATTACATGAATATCTGTTCAGATATGAACTATAATAACTGAATGACTGTTCAACTGTTATAAAATTTTCCTTAAGCAATCTTCCAAAGCGAACTCTTGAAACTTATGAATACTCAAACCCAATCATCTGCAACGCCTTCCTGCGAAATGACTCATCCTCTACAAACTGAGGAACTTAGCGCCTATATTGAGGAAGTCCTCCCCGTGGAAAAATCACAACGAATGGCGGAGTTTTTTAGTTTTTTAGGCGATCCCAATCGGCTACGGATCTTGTCTCTATTGGCAAAACAGGAACTATGTGTCTGTGATTTAGCAGAAAGTTTAGGGATGAGTGAGTCGGCGGTTTCTCACCAACTACGGAATCTCCGTGCCATGCGTCTTGTGGGCTACCAAAAGCGAGGACGTAAAGTGTTTTATCACCTAGCGGATCATCACATCCTAGAGTTATATCAAGCGGTGGCTGAGCATCTGGATGAAAAATAATAACGTTGGCTCAGTTTTCTCCGACAAAGGATTTGGCGATTTTTGCGACAGGAGATGCATATTCTTCGTGCATTCCCAGTGAACCTGGGAGATGAGCGCTTTCAATATTGGGGAGTGCTGCGAGGGCTTCCATTTCGGCTTTTGATTGCGGGGGAGATTGTTCTCCAATAATGATCTTGATGGGAAGGGTTAAGGCTTGCGCGACCTGAAGAAATTCTTCATGACTGGTCATCGGATCTAAGCCACCGGTAACAAATGTTGCTGGGGCAAACCGTCCCCCTAGCTGTTGCGTTAATTGATGCTTCTCCGCAATAAACTCTGGGGTAAGGTGATTGATATCGGTGTAAACATGACGTTTGTACATGAATTTTAAAAAAGCTGGGGTTGTATTTAATCCATAAAGCACTTGACCAATTAATGGCAGTTTGACCAGATTTCTTACCCCTTGTGCCACAACAGTGGGTGCGCCCATCACTCGCAAGGGTCCTTTCCAAGTGGGAGCAATGAGTAGCATTTTGGAAAATAGAGCCGGATGGGAATAAGCCACTTGCATGGTATAGCCAGCAGCATGACCGGCTGCAACAATCGCCACTGGTTCTGAGAAGGTGTCTTGGATAAAATCTTTGAGGAGTTCCTCGTATAATAATCGCCCATAATTGACGTTAGGACGATCTGAGTCCCCAAAGCCTAGCCAATCGAGGGTGACAGCTTGAAAGTCAGAAGCTAGACTCTCAGTTAAGCCAAGCATTTCTTGGCGAGTGGAAACGGTGCTAAATGCTGGCAGTAGCAATAGGGGCGAACCCTCTCCCCGAGTTTCATAGGCGATTTGAAAGTTACGACCTTGATGGTGCCATTTATAGTATTGTGTTGTTTTAAGAGAAGTGGGAGTCATAGTCAACGGTTTGAAAGGTTACTTGTTTAGTCAGGGGCTGATATAAAGTATAAGTTGCTTTTTGGGGCGTATGTCCCACATTGCCCACACCAATCACTCGGCAAGATGTGAGTGTTTCTGGAGACGTTTGTTGTTTTGTTTCTAAGGTTTGGGTGGTGGAATCAAGACTTGCCCTCTCTACACAGTATTCAAATGTTAACCCTGAACGCGCACAGAATAAGGTTTCTGCTTCTGCTCTGAGAACACGGTCACAAATTTGAATCGCTGGTGTTTCGGGAGTCAACTCGTCATCGTAACCTACCGTACTGCCATGGAGCAGTAAACAGTCTTCTTCGTGAAAGCCAAAGTCTAAACTACGTAACCATTGTACGGTTTTTCTGGAAACAGATTCCCATAACTTGAGAATCGCATCAGCCCCATAACCTTCTCGTAAGGCAACTGCTTCTCCAACACCACTGAAAGCATACAAATCAAAACATTGTTCTTCCCACCACCCTGTACATACTTGCGGTTTCACTTCATCGGCGTAGGGAAACTGAATCCGCTTGACCACTCCTTCATTATCCCCCTGCAACCCAATGATATCTCCTAGAATGT
>JAVLCL010000448.1:0-2875 GCA_031580825.1 Halothece sp. Uz-M2-17 | reverse complement strand
CGATCGCGCACTAATTCCGCTAAGACTTCATCAGGAACCAAATCGCCATTATCCACATAAGATTGGGCTTTTTGACCTACCTCTGTTTGTTGCGCGATCGCGTTACGCAAAATATCTCCAGTAGCAATATGAGGAATTCCACACTCTTCAGAGAGCGTTTTTGCTTGTGTTCCTTTCCCCGCCCCCGGCGGTCCGAAAAAAATTAACCGAGAATATTTAGTCATTATTTTTTGTGTGTGATTTGTGATTTGTGATTCGTTATTAGTTCTTTGAACATCTATGAACCATGAACCAATAACGAATAACGATTATTGTTTGACCATTCCTTCATAGCGTTGAGAAATGACACTGCTTTGAATTTGTTTTGCAGTATCAATAGCAACCCCCACCAAAATTAAGAGTGATGTTGCCCCTAAACCTTGGAAGGTGGTGACACCAGTTGCCGTTTCCACTGCGGTGGGAACCGTGGCAACAATTCCCAAGAAAATTGCACCAAGCAACGTTAAACGATTAATCACTTTCTGGAGATAATCACTTGTCGCTTTCCCCGGACGAATCCCTGGAATACTTGCCCCCATTTTCTTCAAGTTTTGGGACATATCCACTGGATTGACCACTAATGCTGCATAGAAGTAGCTAAAAAACAAAATCAACAGTAAATAAATGGAGACATAAAGCCATGGTGTCGGACCACTGGGGTTCATATAAGTGGAAATTTGCACCAAAATGTCATTAATGGTTGCTCCAATTCCAGCAGCTTCTTCTTCACCGCCACCCCCTTGGGTAAACTGCGCCAAGGAAGAGGGTAAAATAAGTAATGTGGAGGCAAAAATAATTGGGAGAACACCACCTTGGTTAACTCGCAAGGGAAGATAACTGGTTCGTTCTCGATATAAACGCCGTCCCACTTGACGACGCGCCGAAACAATGGGAATCCGTCGGGTTCCTTCTTGGACAAAAACAATCCCCACAATCATCACCAAGAACACCAGCGCTAGAATCAGCACTTGGGCTACTGCTTCTCGCCCTCCTGTTTGAGCAAATTCAATGGTATTGCCTAAGGTTCTGGGCAAAACAGCAACAATATTGACAAAAATTAATAATGAGGGACCATTACCAATCCCACGTTCTGTAATTAACTCCGACAACCAAATCACAAACATGGATCCCGCTGTCAGCGCAATCACCGTCTTCAACAAGAAAATTGGTCCCGGATTATAGGCATAAGGTTGAACAAAAGTTGCCAAACCAAAACTGTTAAAAACAGCAGAAGCAAGAGCAACATAGCGAGTAATTTGGGAAATTTTACGTCGCCCGGCTTCCCCCTCATTTTTTTGTAAATTTTCTAAATAGGGCAGACCCGCAGTTAACAACTGCATAATAATGGAAGCGTTAATAAAGGGAAGAATGCCTAAAGCAAAAATTCCCACCGCAGATAAACCGCCTCCAGACAAGAAATTTAAAAATCCTGAAATGGGGCTATTCTGCACTGCTTCTGCAAAGCTAGCGCGATCAATTCCTGGAACAGGAATCCGCACACCCAGTCGGACTAATAAAATTAGTCCCACGGTGATCAACAAGCGACTGCGTAGCCCAGCCGCTTGCGCCATCTGCATAAATGTTTCTTGTGCGTTTGGGGTTCTTTCTCGACTAACAACCATGAAGGATTATTTCTCCCCGATACTGGAATTGACTAAATGTTCGCTGGGCATGATTTCAGCAATTAAGTTAAAACCTCACAGCTTCCCCCTGCCGATTCAATTTTTTGACGCGCACTTTTTGTAAACGCATCTGCTTTTACTTGCAAGGGAATGTTGAGCTCACCATCGCCTAAAATCTTCAGTGGACCTTCAGCGTCGTTAATTAAACCCGCCTCAACTAATGCTGCGAGGGTGACTTCTGTGTTTGCCTCTAAACCTGCTAATTTACCAACATTAATCGTAGTGTAGCGACGTGGGTTCACTCTCGTAAAGTGTTTAAGTTTGGGAACGCGCCGATAAAGGGGCATTTGTCCTCCTTCAAACCCACGGAAGGGATTCGGACCGGAGCGAGCCTTTTGACCCCGCATTCCTTTACCACAGCTTGCCCCTTGTCCTGCCGAAATTCCTCGCCCTAAGCGACGAGCAGGTTTGCGCGAGCCTTTTTTTGGTTTTAATTCGTTATTTGTTCTCTGTTATTTGTTCTTCGTTCAATGAACCGCGAACCAAGAACTATGAACTAGGAAAAGATTTGTTCTAAAGGAACACCCCGCTCATTGGCCACCTCTTTGAAGGTGCGTAAGGAAGCCAAAGCATCGATCGCTGCTCTAGCATTATTTAAGGGGTTAGAAGAACCGAGTTGCTTGGCAAGAATATTTTTGACTCCGGAGAGTTCTAACACTGTCCGCACTGCCCCACCAGCAATTACACCTGTACCAGGGGCAGCTGGACGAACCATCACTTTCGCACCACCGGCAAATCCATTGGCGCGATGAGGAATGGAATTACTCTTGGTAATGGGAACATCCACCAGTTGTTTTTTGGCATCAGCAACGCCTTTGCGCACTGCACCGATGACATCGCCCGCTTTGCCAACACCAACGCCCACTTGACCGCGATCATTGCCCACAACCACGATCGCGCGGAAGCTAAGTTTTTTACCCCCTTTCACCACTTTACTAACGCGCCGAATTTGAATCACGCGCTCTTGAAACTGGCTGTCTTCTTTTTTACTTTGGTTTCGTTTTGCCATGATTTCCCCCAATTCTTAAAATTCTAGTCCGGCTTCACGAGCAGCATCAGCAAGGCTGCGGACACGCCCATGATAAATATTGCCTCCGCGATCAAACACCACTTGCTTGATCCCTTTTTCTAAAGCGCGTTGGGCAACTAATGCT
>JAVLCL010000447.1:0-2878 GCA_031580825.1 Halothece sp. Uz-M2-17 | reverse complement strand
ATCAGCCTTTCCAGCTAATTGCAAGAATACCCCATTTAAGTGCGTCTTAGCTTAACACCTTTTATTGTCACCATTTTCCTTGGGGGTTGACCATTGTTAACCCCTTAATTTTTTAAATTTGTTCTATTTGACTACCCTTTTAAATTCAGTATCTCGACATTGTTGTTTTAATTCCCTAATCATCAATCACTTGGTCTTTTTCATAAGAAACAGAAATAATGATATTAAATTAATAATGAGTAGAAAAAAGGATCAAAATTTTACAACTTGCAATGTTTGTGAGCAGCCACAAACGTTTGAAGTGGCAAAAGAGGTTAAAGTAATTCCCTCTAATATGAGCCAATTTAAGCATCAACAATTTACAGTTTGGCGATGTAATAACTGTCACACGCTTCACTCTAAAGAGGCAGTTGATCTAGATTTATATTACGAAAATTATTTCAAAAAGATTAATTTAAACTACTTTACGTCTTGTGCGTATTGGCAACAAATTCAGTTGCTCAAAAAATACGGGCTAAAACAATCTCATAATATTCTTGATTTTGGCTGTAATCAGGGGTCTTTCTTAAAGGTTCTAAAACAATTAGGATATCGACAAGCTAAGGGATATGATCCTTATGTCTCTGAATTTGCTGATTCAACTATCTTGAATGACCGTTATGATGTAATCACCTCTTATGATGTCATTGAGCACGTAGAAAAACCTCGTCTTTTTTTTCAGCAGATGGTTCGTTGTTTAGAAATTGGCGGGTTATTGCTAATCGGAACACCCAATGCAACTCAGGTAGATTTTTCAGATATTTATTGTCCTGAATTACATCAACCCTATCATCGACATATTCTCTCGCAGAAAGCCTTAATTAATCTGGGATTATCTTCTGGTTTAGAAGTCGTCAAAGTGATTCACCGTTGGTGTTATGATACGCTATTGCCTGGGGTTAATACTCGATTCATTCTGTCTTATGTGAAACGCCTGGGCAATATGATTGACTGTCTTGAAGATCCTCCTCATATCGGAATGGTTTTGACCTCCCCTTTACTATTATTTTATTTTTTTTGGGGCTACTTTTTTCCAACTCCCGGCAATGTCATAATTTTATTTCGTCGCTGTCGATAAAATTGATTATGGTTTGGATTAAATATGATTAAAGGAGAATGATAGACTCAGTGCGTGAAGTAGGAATTAATCCCAATCATTGGTATGTTGTTGCCCGTAGTAGCGAAGTGACAACAGACCCTTATGCGGTTACGCTATGGAAACAACCGATTGTTCTCTATCGCCAAAGGGATGGACAAGTTTGCGCTTTAGAAGACCGTTGTCCCCATCGTTTTGTTAAACTCAGTGAAGGAAAAGTCCAGCGCGATCGCGTAGAATGTGCCTATCACGGTTGGCAATTTAATGCTGAGGGAAAATGTGTTTCTATTCCCTATTTAATGGAGAAGCAAAAATTACCCCCTTGTCAGCTTCGTTCGTATCCCGTTCAAGAAGGCGATGGTTTTATTTGGATTTTTCTGGGGGATGAACCCGTAACGGTTCCCCGTTTCCAAGTTCCGGAATGGGATCATCTCAACTATATTGCAACGGTTTCTGTGATTGAAACTCAAGCCCACTATTCTTATCTCATTGAAAACTTGATGGATATGTATCATGGGCATTTACATGAAGATTGGCAAGCCTGGACGGATGCTAAGTTAGAAAATATCGAGGAAGATGACAGTCAAGTTCACGGCTACTATGATGCCCAGAGTTATTACCGAATTGATAAAATTTGGTCGATTTCGCAACTGTTTTTTCCCGGCTTACGACAACTGCATCCAGAACCATTAACGGTAAGCTATATCTATCCCCATTGGGTTTCGACGTTGGGAGAGGATTTCAAAATTTACTGTCTCTTTTCTCCCATTCATGAAACTGCAACTCGCGCTTATCTCATTCACTTTACTTCCCTGAATGCCTTTTGGCGACTGCATAAACTCCCTGTTTGGTTCCGTCGTGGCTTGAAAAATGCCCTCTTTGGTTCCGCGCAAAAGCTGTTTGATGGGTTAGTGCGTCAAGATGTAGCAATGATTGAACAAGAACAAGCTGCCTTTTTAGAAAACCCACATCAAAAGGGTTATGAGTTTAATCCGGTTTTGGGGAGTGTGCAACGATTGATTCGTAAGCAAGCATCAGCTTAATATCTAGGAGATAAAACGGTGGCGACTATTCTGCGGAAATGGAGTTATCAATATCAATGGTTATATGACACGATCGCGCGGTTGTCTGCTTTATCCGTTGGCGGAGAAGCAAGATTCCGACAACTGGCTTTAAAAGGATTAAACCTTGACCACAATACCCAAATTTTAGATTTATGCTGTGGGGCAGGGCAAACCACGCAATTCCTGCTGCAATATTCTCATCATGTCACTGGGTTAGATGCCTCACCACTGGCGTTGGAACGGGCAAAAAAACGCGCTCCAGAAGCAAATTATGTGGAAGGATTAGCCGAAGCACTCCCCTTTGCCAGTGCAAGTTTTGATTTGGTACAAACCAGTGTTGCCTTACATGAAATGACACCGGAACAATTAACTCAAATCTTACAGGAAGTTTATCGGGTTTTGAAACCAGGCGGAACCTTTGCTTGTATTGACTTGCATCAACCGCACAATCCCATTTTTGTGCCGGGGTTAGCCGTATTTATGACCTTATTTGAAACAGAAACCGCTTGGGAGTTTGTTAAACTCAATTTACCCGAAAAACTGAGCGCGATCGGCTTTAAAAATTGTCAGCAAACCTTTTATGCAGGGGGAAGTTTACAAGTAGTGCAAAGCAAAAAATAATTAACTCTCATCCCTAAAACGGTTTCATTACCGTAAGGGCATACCGTTGGGGATCAAG
>JAVLCL010000446.1:0-2892 GCA_031580825.1 Halothece sp. Uz-M2-17 | reverse complement strand
ATAATAAAAGCGCGATCGCGCAATCTTAGTCGAACTGGCATAAATGGCAATTAAGGTCAGAAAACTATTAATAAAAATGAGCGGTAACGCTAAGCCATCCACTCCTAAATAATAGTTCAGTCCCAGTTGTTCTAGCCACGGGAAAGACTCGGATAGAAATAAGCCTTCTTGATTGGGATCAAATTGTAAGCCAATGGCTACTGTTAACACCAGCAAAATACTGGCAATAATTAAAGCCAAAGGACGAGATCTTTCGGCTTGCTTCTCGGGTAGGAAACCAATGATGATCCCACCGATCACAGGAATCCAAATTAAACTACTAAGCATTATTTGTTATTTGTTATTTGTTATTTGTTATTTGTTATTTGGTAACTGGTAACTGCTAACTGCTAACTGATAACTGATAACTGTTAAAACGACCAATTGATCAAAAGCGTCAACAATAAAGCACCGCTAATCAAAATGGTGAGTAAGTAAAATTGAGATTGTCCAGAGGCACTATATTTCAAACTTTGACCACTAAAGAGTGTGCCAAAGCCAATTAAGTTGACAATACCGTCAATAACGTAGCGATCGAGCCAGGCACTAAATTTAGACGCTAATTCCACCGCTAACACAACCGTCCAGCGATACACACGCTCTAAATAAAAATCATAAGCCAGAAAATCTTGGAGAAATCGTGAACTGGTGCGAACTGGTCGCATCCAGGTTCGAGGGAGGGCAATGGTCGCACCTAAGATCACACCCACGACACCGGATAACACTAAAAGCAACATCTCAGGTTGGTTTAATACAGTCGCGGTGCTGGCAATAGAACCGGTTTCTGCAAACCAAAGTTGCCACTGTTGCGGAATTAAGGGCGCAAGTAGCGCAATAATCATTAAACTCACCATGGGAAACGCCATGGGCCAATTGACTTCTGGGGCGCGTCGGGTTTTCGGTTGCGGTTTACCCAAGAAGACCAGACGGAACACCCGCGTTAAGTTGATGGCACTGAGGGTATTAATCAGCATAATAAAGGGTAAGAGCCACTGCGGAAGGGTTTTAAAGCTCTCGATCCATTGTCCCATTACCCAAAAGTTACCAAGGGGGAGTAAGACCACTAAACCGGAAGCCCCGACTAAAAAAGAAAGGGTGGTTACTGGCATTCTTGACCATAATCCCCCCATTTGGGTAATATTTTGGTCATTTGTGGTGAGAATAATTGACCCTACCGTCATAAACATCAGGGTTTTCGCGATCGCGTGAATCAGTAACAGTAATAAGGCAATATCTAACCGTCCAAAGCCAACTGCAACGAAAACTAAGCCTAAATAGACACTGGTGGAGTGAGAAAGCGTCCGTTTCAAGTCAATCTGCGCGATCGCGACAAAAGAGGCGCCAACGGCAGTCACCAGCCCCACTGCAATTAAAACTTCCCTGACAATGGGAGACAATTCAAAAATTGGGTGTAGTTTAATCAATACATATGCCCCGGCAGTGACCACAATCGAATTCCGCATTAGAGAAGCCGGACTCGGCGCTTCCATGGCTTCATCTAACCACAGATTGAGGGGAAACTGAGCACATTTGCCAACCGGACCAGCAATCAGGGCTAAACCCAGTAAGATTGCACTGAAAGGGGCTAAATTAGCCGTTTCACTCCAAGCCCCAATCTCAGTAAAAGTCAATCCCACGCCATAACTTGATAAAGCTACCACTCCCATCAATAAAATAATGTCACCGACCCGCTTGGTTAAAAACGCATCTCGCGCTGCGGTGACAACTAAAGGCTGGGCATACCAAAAGCCCACTAACAGGTAAGTCGAGAGGGTTAATAGTTCTAATAAACCATAGCTTAAAAGCAAAGAATCACTAATTGCAATTCCACATAAAGCAGCTTCAAAAAAGCCCATCAAACCATAAAAACGGGCAAGAGACCAGTCTTTTTCCATGTAACCCAAACCATAGATTAGGGTAACAACAGTAATGCCAGTAACTAACTCTAATGCGCCAATACTAATGGGAGAAATTTCAACCGCCAAAGTCAAGTCTAGATCAGCAACTTTCAACCAATGAAAGATCAGTTCTTGGGGTTGTTTTTCCCAAATCAGAACAAATACCACTGAGCCATGAACAAAGGCAATCAGGCTCATCAATAAATTAATATAAGCTGCCGGTCTCGGTCCAGTACGACGAATTAATCTCATTGACCAAGGTAGGGTTAACATTGCCCCTATGAGTCCATAGAAGGGAATTAACACAGTCCCTTGTACTAACAAATCACCCATATAAAAATTTTTTTCCGTAACTAACAATATTAATTTTAAATTAAACCGGTTGCTATCTTCTACCAAGCTCGTCTCTTTTTACGAACAACGGTCTAAAATTTAGCCATTACGTATTAGTTTATTGTCCTAATTTTTTCTTTTAGCTTAATTGATAAGATCAGTATTTTTAGATCATTTTTTGATAAAATAAAAATAGACTTTGCTAATATTTATGATATAGATTAGCAAATATTATCCAATTCAATGAGGAAAATTACCTAGACAAAAAACACCTTTTATGGTGCGCGATCGTCCGACTAGCAAAAGCCTTGCGTCAACACTGCTCTAATCTCAGCTTTCAATCACGATTGAAAGATTGTTTTTTTCTTAACGTCATTATCAGAATTTTTAAACGGTCTCATCCAATTCTCCTTATACAGTTCAAGATTCTTCAACGATTATAAAACAGTATCTCCATTCTGGATAGACAGAACCATCTTCCCGGTTAGGGATCATAACCAATCATCAATATTAAAAAATATTAAACAGAGTAATTTGAAAATATTATGATATTTTATATTGTCAAAAGCGACAATGTCATTTATGCTTTTTTCTGGTAGGGGAAACAACCTACTGGTCAAAA
>JAVLCL010000008.1:0-19550 GCA_031580825.1 Halothece sp. Uz-M2-17 | reverse complement strand
CAATGGTTTCTTCTCTCCCGTTGCGAATGACCAGCGCGATCGGTTTCCCTTGACTTTTCAGTGATTGAATAATCCGTTCCGACTGACTTTCGGTAACGTAGCCAATGACGGCGTTCAATCCGACGACTCCGGCAATGGTTAAAGCATCAGCAACTCCTCCCGTCACTAAAGAAATGCCCGCAGCGACCCCTAACAGAGCCACAGGCAGCGAGTTAAACTGTTCGAGGATGATTTCGAGGTCGGGACGAGCTTCGGCTTCAAGAAAAGTATTCGAGCCATATTGTTGTGCATTGTGCGCGATCGCGCTGTCAGATAAGCCCTCGGTTGGAGAGGTTCCGAACTGCTGTACAATTCTGTCTATCTCTAAAAAATGCCAATCTTTTCCGTCAGAAGAGAAAGTTTCTGTTTTTTGGGGTTGACTTTCCGAAGAAACGTTTTGTCCAGACTGATAACTCGCAACCGTGTTTTCAACGAGCGTTTTAATCTCAGAAGCGGGATAAGTCGGATCGAACTTAATCAATAAATTACCCGTTAAAGAATTTGCTTTAACTTCCTCAACTCCAGTTTGCTGGCTTAAGGTTTGTTGAAGATAGTCCGCTAAGGCTTGGGAACGATATAATCCCTCAATTTTATAGCGGATTCTGCCTTTGACACGATGTATTGCGGAAGTGCTGACCAATTTTGCTAAGAGTGATCGGTTATCAATTGAACCACAGAGACACAGAGAACTCAGAGAATTGAAACACTTGGACTATGAGAACTGTTATCCAATATAGCCTTTTTATTCTGGGGAGTCTTGAACCTGAGTTACAGAATTACCGTTATGTTCGATTGTCTCTGTTGATGTTTCCTTTGACATCAAAGCCTGACGATCATGAAACTTGATAAAACTATCAAAGGCATACCAAGCCAGAACATACCAAGGGACATCATCAAATTGAAATCCTTTAAGAATCAGTTGTCGGAGGGCTAAGGCAGCGAATAAGATCGACAGCAGCGATCGCGCATCTATTGTTCCTTGGGTTGCTTTCCTCAAACTAGCATCCAACTCTGACATTCCCTTTATCATCATTTCCGCAAAGACAGAGTTTTCTTCATTGTAGAATGCTGTTGTTTTCTCGCTCTCAGATTCAGTTTCCCCTTCTTGGGCTAACTCTGCTTCCACTTCTGCACGGAGGTCTTCTATTGCTTCGTCTAGTTGCGCTAAAGCCTCTTTTCCTCGCTCTTGTAGTGCAATAACTGCTTTCAGTAAAGCGCGAACCGATGGTTGTTGAACATTTTCTGCACTGGTTATGAGCACAGGAGCACATAAAAGGATTATGATATCTTCAAGTTGCCAAATCGGTTGATATTCTGCTGCCTCAGGTTGCTGTGTCATTATATTCTTGAGCCTCCCACGTCTTAAAGACGCTGGGATTCCCTTATAGACTTTTATCTGGTTTTAACTCTAAGAGTTAAATCCCCGACAGATCGCCATTACAGGGCAGTTTATTCACGGGCGCACCGACCGCAAAGTTTCTTTTTTTTAATCAGCCCACATTACTGGTTACTGAATGTTTTTTATTATATCAGAAACTGATTGAGTTTGTTAATTGAGAGATGTCGAATCTCTCAATTAATCCACCTTATATCCGAGGTCTAAAGACACTCGGTTTTACGGTGACTTCTATAATCGACGTTACCCTAAATTTTAAACTCCACAACCGCGTTTGCCTGTAGAAGTCATCACCTTGGTTTAGAGGTGAGTTCTCGTTGCAACACTTGATCCTTAAGATGCCATTGACTTGGAAAAAAAATTCTCAGTAATGAAGTGTTCCTCAGAAATGATAAATGGGAAAGGCTCGAAATTGTATAACTGATGGGCTAGGAGATAGAAGAGTCAATCTTGCTATAATAGCCGTGACTGCTTGAACTTAACATTTATACATAAGTCATAAGAATTTTTATGAAACCTGCTGTTTCCATCGAACACTTAAAAAAATCCTATGGTGACGTAGCAGCAGTTAAAGACGTTACCTTTACGGTTCAACCTGGAGAAATTTTTGGCTTACTCGGTCCCAATGGGGCGGGTAAAACAACTACCATCCGCTGTTTATGCACCTTAACCAAACCTGATGCAGGGCGTGTGGAAGTCGGCGGTGTCTCTAGTGTGGAACAGCCGAAAGCAGCCCGACGGAAATTGGGTTATGTGGCGCAAGAGGTCGCTTTAGATAAGGTTCTCACAGGACGAGAATTATTACAACTGCAAGCCAGTCTCTATCATCTTCCCAAATCAGTCGCCAATGAGCGCATTGCTCAATTAGTCAAGATTCTGGGGTTAGAAGACTATGCTAATCAAAAAACAGGAAAATATTCGGGAGGTATCAAGAAACGTCTCGATCTGGCTGCGGGGTTACTCCATCAACCGGATGTGTTAGTTTTAGATGAACCCACTGTCGGGCTTGATATTGAAAGTCGGTTTGTGGTTTGGGATTTCTTGCGAAAGCTACGAGAAGCAGGAACAACGGTTCTCATTACCAGCCATTATCTCGAAGAAGTGGATGCCCTTGCCGATCGCGTGGCGATTATTGATCAAGGAACCGTTATTGCCGATGGCACACCGAATGAGTTAAAAGATCGTTTAGGCGGCGATCGCGTGACCCTCCGCATCCGAGAATTTACACCGCCAGAAGAAGCGGAAAAAGCCAAAGCACAGCTTTCTCATCTCGATTTTGTCAAAGAAATTATTGTTAATCCTGCCCAAGGGAATTCTCTAAACTTGGTGGTAGAAGCCCAAAGTAATCCCATTGGTACGATTGAAAATACCCTGTCTGAGTTAGGCTTACCGACTTTTGGCGTTTCTCAATCTCGTCCCAGTTTAGATGATGTGTATTTAGCTGCAACCGGACGCACATTGATGGATGCAGAAATGGCAGCTAGTAGTAGTCGGGATATCAAAGCGGAGAAAAAACAGGCGATGAAAGGGGGTTAGTTAATTAGTCATTAGTCATTAGTCATTAGTCATTCGTTAGAGATGTTCATAATTAAAGATAATGAAGAGGAGATAATTTATGAGTCAAAGTGTAAGTCCGTTATCCCCAAATTCTGTAATGAATCAGAAAGCGGAGAGTCAAGAAAATCCTGTTGCTGAGTTTTTCCAAGAAACAGGAGCGTTAACCAAACGTCTGTTTATTCAACTCCAACGTCGCCCTTCGACGCTCATGGCGGGAATTATTCAACCGTTGATGTGGTTAATTCTATTTGGGGCGTTATTTCAGTACGCGCCAGAAGGATTACTGGGAGAAGGCTTAAGTTATGGTCAGTTTCTTGCGCCAGGTGTGATTGTTTTTACTGCCTTTTCTGGAGCGTTAAATGCTGGTTTACCGGTAATGTTTGACCGCGAATTTGGCTTTCTTAATCGTCTGTTGGTTGCGCCGTTAAGTTCTCGTTTTTCCATTGTTGCAGCTTCTACGATTTATATTATTAGTCTCAGTTTTTTACAAACAGCTGCGATTGTGGGCTTAAGTGCAGTGGTTGGTGCTGGCTTACCTGGAATTGCTGGTTTAAGCGCGATCGCGCTCATTGTCTTTTTAATTGTTGCGGGTGTCACCGCGCTTAGTTTAGGGCTAGCGTTTGCCTTACCCGGTCATGTGGAACTGATTGCCGTGATTTTTGTCACTAATTTACCTTTGCTCTTTGCTAGTACCGCCCTTGCGCCTTTAAACTTTATGGCAGATTGGTTAAAAGTAGTGGCAACTGTTAATCCTCTCACATACGCGATCGAGCCTATTCGCTATATTTATCTCAATGCCGAATGGAGTTTAGGCAGTACCGTTTTAGAAACCCCTTGGCTCAATCTTTCTTTCGGTACAATGCTTTTGGCACTCTTAGCATTTGATCTTGTTATTTTACTGCTGATTCAGCCTTTACTACGTCGCCGTTTTGCATAACAAGGATTGAGTTTGCACTCACAAATATAGGGATGAGGAGTCACTCTCTCATCCCCGCCCTCACACAGGTAGATTTTTAAGTAAAGGAATTGAAAAAACAAGGACGCAAATGATCAAAGAGTTTTGAAGAAATTGAGTAAATAACTGAACTTTACTGGCAAGATGACGATTAATAGGATAGATCACACATAATTTTAATTCTGGTAATTGATAATTGGGTAAAATTACCTCTAAATCGCCACGTTGCAACTCCTTTTCAACAATAAACTTCGGTAGAAAAACAATCCCTAACCCTTTAACCGCAACCTCTCTTAAAACCTCTCCATTGTTGGAACAAAAAACACCCTCAATCGCTACTTTTTCCTCTTTTTCTTGAGTTTTAAATTGCCACTGAGAACCTGTGGCTAAATAACCATAGTGTAAGCAAGAATGATTTTTTAAGTCTTGCGGTGTTTCAGGAATGCCATTTTTTTCTAAGTAACTGGGAGCAGCACAAATGACCCGAGGAATAATTGTAATCGGATGCGTAACTAAACTTGGAGATTCAGGCAGTTGACCAATTCGGATGACTAAGTCATACCCTTCATCAATCGGGTCAATTAAACGGTCTTCTAAAGTCAACTGCATTTTAATCGCTGGATAACGAGTCATAAACTCCGCAATGTGTTTGCCGAGAAAAGAAATCCCAAAAGACATGGGAGCATTAACTTTAAGATTACCAATGGGTTGCTGACTTTGCTGAGAAACGGCTAATTCGGCTTCTTCGACACTACCGAGAATCTCAAGACAGCGTTCGTAAAAAGCGCGACCGGTATCAGTTGGAGTGACTTGGCGAGTCGTACGATACAACAGTTGTACTCCCAAGTGATCTTCTAGATTAAGAACCAGTTTGTTCACTGCGGAACGGGATAAGTCCATTTTTCTCGCTGCAGCAGCAAAGCCTCCCTCTTGGACAACTTGCGTAAAGGCGCGCATACTTTCCAATTTATCCATAAGTACAATTGTCAACCAAAAAGATACAATCTGTTGATTAAATATTATATTGTCGTTTTAAAGAAAACAAATCATAATAATCATTAAGAAGTGAACAATTCTGAAAACGAGGAGGTCAAAACCATGATTGCAGTTCGCCCCACCGATGCAAGAGGAACAGCTAATTTTGGGTGGCTTGATAGTAAGCATACGTTTTCCTTCGGTCAATATTACGACCCTAAACAAATGGGATTTAGTCATTTACGAGTGATTAATGAAGACCGTATTCAACCAAGTCAAGGGTTTCCCACTCATAGCCACAAAGACATGGAAATTATCTCCTACGTTTTAGAAGGAGCATTGGAACATAAAGATAGTATTGGCAATGGTTCTGTCATTCGCCCAGGAGATGTGCAGCGAATGTCTGCGGGAACAGGGATTGCGCATAGCGAGTTTAATGCTTCGGAAACAGAACGGGTTCATTTGCTCCAAATTTGGATTATTCCTAATCAAGCAGGAATTGAACCCAGTTACGAACAAAAACACTTTTCTCAATCGGAAAAACAAGGCAAGTTAAAACTGGTGGTTTCTCCGGATGGCAGAGATGATTCTCTCAAGATGCATCAGGATGCTTATCTTTATGTTGCTGTTTTGGATGAAGGGAACTACGTCAACTATGTCACAAATGATAATCGCTCAATCTGGATTCAAATTGCAAGAGGATCAGTAGAAGTTAACGGTCAAATTCTCCAAGCCGGTGATGGTGCAGGGATTATCGAAGAAACAGACCTTGAACTGATTGCCACAAGCGACAATACCGAAATCTTACTCTTTGATTTAGGCTAAAGCGAGTCAGTGGATGTTAATTGTTGATCACTGGAACTGCTATCCCAAAGAAAGAAGAACAAAAAAATCTACCTCGTCCTATAAATTGCTAGAATTAGGAGTTTTTCATCATGAGTGACAATCAACCTCAACCCCAGCTTAGTCTCACCGAAGCGATTCAAACCCGCCGTGCTGCTCGTGCTTTTCGTCCTGATCCCGTTCCGGATGATATTCTTAAAGCAATTTTAGAATTGGGTTTACAGTCTCCTTCTGGCTATAATTTACAACCTTGGCGGTTTATTCTGATCAAAGACCAAGACAATAAAGAGCGATTGCAATCTTGTGCCTTTAATCAAGCTCAAGTTGCCCAAGCCCCTGTTGTTCTCATTTGTTGCGGCGATCGCGCAGTCAATCAAACCGATTATATCGAAGAAGTGATCCAACTGGGTATCGAAGCAGGAGGGGTTAATGAAAAGTATGCCGATTTCATGCGAGGCGCAATTCCCCAGCTATTTCAATATCAACCCTGTTTTGACGCTTTAGAAGCTTGGACAAACCGTCACACCATGTTAGCTGTGGCTCATTTGATGATTGCTGCCAAAGGCTTTGGGGTCGATTCTTGTCCCATGGAAGGCTTTGATACTGCCCAAGTGAAAGCAGCGTTTAATATTCCTGCCGAGGTTGATGTCTGTTGCTTATTGCCTCTGGGTTATGCCGATGAACCGATTAAAAAGTATGGCGGACGCTTTAATTTGGAACGAGTTTGTTATGGCGAACGCTTTGGAGAAAATCTGAAATAAAGTAATAGCCTCAAGCGCGACCAACATCTATTTACGTTTGATCGCGCTTGAATTAATTAACCTTAATCTAGGAGTTATGCACTGTACAAAATTGACATTGGTTTCTATGAGGGAAAGTCAATGCGTAAGTCCCAAATTATTCTATTTAGCAAACTTGCATTGCCCAGTAGTGTGCGCCTTCTTCCGTAATATAAGGGGCATCTTTCAAGTGTTCTAGCAGTTTGATTTTACCGTCTGCTTGCAATTGATCAACCACTTCTTGGAAGTTTGTGGAGTTGTAATAACTCTTGCGGGTGCTAACCACAATTAAACCACCTTGGCGAGTAAAGCGAATCATTTCATTGAGAGATTCTGGAGGAACATGACCGAGGGTAAACACGCCACAAGCTAAACTAGCATCATATTCATTATCCTCGTACTGTTCAATTTTGACGTTCATGTCAATGCTACCGAGAAGTTCCTCGTAGCTATTGGTTTTCTTCGCCACTTCAATCATTTGATCGGAGAGGTCAAACCCATCAATCTGTTTATAGCCCATTTCTTTAAGAATTGGACCAATTAAACCCGTTCCACAACCGGCATCTAATACTTTGGAATTGGCGCGAGAGGTGTTAGGGTCATGGGCTTCCCGAATCCGATCATAAAATTCTGAAATCGTCCGTGGACCTGCATATGCTTCACTAGAAACATCTGCATCATAGGCTTCAGCCCAGTCATCATAATAGGTTTGCAGTTGGTCAGCATTACCATCTAGACCATGTGCCCCTTTAATTGCGTCCCAACCTTGGGCTTCTTTGGGATTAGAAGTCTGAGTCATAAGATTTGAATTCCTATTTTCAACAACATTCGCTGCCTAATTCAGGCAATCGAGTAACTCTTTGCATGATACGTTCCTCAGGGCAAACCGTCAAATTTCTATCTGCTTTAATCAGTGATCCTGAATCGCTAAAACAGTTGGAGGATAGGACGATCGCGCTCCTAATCCTAATAAAAATCAATTCGTTAAGAGCAATGTCAATTTCTTCTAACAAAGGGAACTTTTCTGAGACAATTTAAGCCAGTTACCCCACCTCTCTGAGTTGAGAGACCTTCATATATCAATCATCATTTAATAATTATGGATATCACACCTGAATCTGTTGCAACCCTCCTCAATTCCGAAGATTACGGCGACCGCTTAACAGGGATTAATCAGTTACGACAACTTGATCCTGCTGAGGCATTTCCCCTGATTCAACCGTTGATTAATGATACAAATGTCCGTGTGCGTTATGCTGCGGTCAGTCAGATGAGTAGTTTAGGGGCTGTGGATCGTGAGCAGGCTCTCACTTTATTGCGCGATCGACTTCGTAATGAGTCGGAAGCAGATGTGCAAGCTGCTGCTGCGGATGCGTTGGGAGGTTTAAAATTAACCGAAGCCCTTGATGACCTAATCGAGTTATATCACCAGACCGAAGAATGGTTGGTGGAATTTAGTGTTATTGCTTGTTTAGGCGAAATGGGGGATCCACGCAGTTTTGATGTGCTAACGGAGGCGTTACACTCAGAGAATAATTTAGTAAAAACCGTTGCCATTGGCTCTCTCGGGGAATTAGGAGATCAACGAGCCGTAGCAGTGTTAGAACCCTTTGTTACGGATGAAGATTGGCAAGCGCGATCGCGCCTCGTGCAAGCCCTCAGACATCTCGGGGGTGATCAAGCTCAGGATCTCCTGCAACAACTGGCTCAAGATCCAGTCGAACAAGTTGCTGAAGAAGCAAAAACCGCACTCAATACATCTACCCAACGATAGAAAACAATCACTCGAATAGGCGATGGCAAAGGACTGTTCCTAATGAGATGATCAAAATAGAGAGAGTCTCATTAGGAGGTTCTAGTCATGTTAAATCGTTTTTTTGTGCTCGGTAGTTTGATCGGAGCAACAACCCTATTTGCACCCGTAACAACCGCTAATGTAGCAGCAGAAACATTAATTGCCCAACGAGATAATCGTTACATTGTTACGACCAGTGCTCAACAAGGAACATTATACCTCAACACCGATAAACGCTATTCCTACAACTTAGAAGTAACACGCGGGGGTCGGTTTAGTGGTTTTAACTTGCCCGCAGGTTCCATTATTCGCGGTCAATATGTTCCTGATGAGGGCGGTTTGCGCTATGTGGCAAACTCAGTTGTGGTTAACGGACGCACCTATAACATTAATGGCTCTTCTGAGGTTTTAAACCCCGTTAAAGATCCCCGTGACACCTCTGGTGCTGCGGTTGGTGAAGATGCTGCCATTGGTGCAGGTGCAGGACTGTTACTGAGTGAAATCTTTGGGGATGCTGACCTCGGTGCAGCCGTTGGAGGCGCAGCAGCCGGTGCAGCCACCGGGAATGTTACGGCTGATCATGTGGTTGTTGTCGAACCTGATCAACCGATTACCCTTTATAACTAACGCTGCTTCGCCAGTTTCTTGGACATCTTCCGTAAGCGAACTGACTCAGGAGTTACTTCTACCAGTTCATCAGAGCTAATGTACTCTAAAGCCCGTTCTAAGCTCATGTCAGCAGGCGCTTGTAACTGTACCAGTTCATCGCCTGTAGAAGAACGCATATTGGTCAGTTGCTTCGCTTTGCAAACATTGAGTTCCAAGTCTTGAGGGCGGGTATTTTCACCAACAATCATACCTTTATAGACTTTTGTGCCAGGGGTAATAAAGAAGACACCGCGATCTTCGGCATTTTTCAGGGCGTAGAAGGTAGCTGCTCCTTCTTCAAAAGCAATGAGAACGCCATTGCGTCGCGTTTCTAAGTTACCCACTTGCGAACGATAATCTAAGAAACTGTGGTTCATCAAGCCTTCGCCTCGGGTTAAGCGCAAGAACTCACTGCGGAAGCCAATTAAACCCCGTGCGGGAACGACAAACTCAGCTTGAGTGCGACTTCCTGCCGTTGCTTGCATATTTTGCATTTCACCCTTACGTTCCCCTAAGCGTTCGATACAACTTCCGACCGCATCTTCAGGAACATCTAAGATCAAATATTCAAAGGGTTCGCAAAGTTGCCCATTCACTTCGCGATAAATCACCTGTGGCTGAGAAACTTGGAACTCATAGCCTTCTCGGCGCATATTTTCAATTAAAATCCCTAAATGCAGTTCCCCGCGACCAGAAACGAGGAACTTATCTGGGGAATCGGTTTCTTCGACCCGAAGCGCAACATTGGTTTCTAATTCTTTATAGAGCCGATCGCGCACTTGACGAGAGGTCACAAATTTTCCTTCTCGTCCCGCAAAGGGAGAATCATTAATGGAGAAGGTCATCTGTAACGTGGGTTCATCCACTTTAATCAATGGGAGGGGTTGCGGTTCATTGGGACAAGTAATGGTTTCTCCAATATTGGCATCACTAAAGCCAGCAACCGCAACAATATGACCCGCACTGGCTTCTTCAATATCCACCCGTCGCAGTCCTTCAAAGCCCATTAATTTAGAGACTTTGGTTTTAACAATTTGATCACCTTCTTTCGCGAGGGCTGCTTCTTGTCCTGCCCGAATTACTCCATTGTGCACGCGACCAATCACAATACGCCCTAAATATTCGGAATAGTCTAAAGTTGTCACTTGCAATTGTAGCGGTTTCGTTGCATCACCTGCCGGTGGGGGAACATGGTCTAAAATTGCCTCAAATAAAGGTTCCATATCCGTCCCCTCCTCTTCTAGGGTGGGCTTGGCGAAGCCACTGAGACCGGACGCATAGAGGGTGATAAAATCACATTGATCATCATCTGCCCCTAATTCTACAAACAGATCAAAGACTTTATCTACAGCTAAATCCGGCTCCACATTAGGACGGTCAATTTTATTGACAACGACAATCGGACGTAAGCCCTTTTCTAATGCCTTTTTCAGAACAAAGCGAGTTTGGGGCATGGGGCCTTCGTTGGCATCAACAATGAGGATACAACCATCCACCATTCCTAACACTCGTTCTACTTCCCCCCCAAAGTCCGCGTGACCTGGGGTATCCACAATATTAATCAGCGTCTCTTTGTAGCGCAGTGCTGTATTTTTAGAAAGAATGGTAATACCGCGTTCCCGTTCTAAAGCATTGGAGTCCATAACGCAGGTGGGAACGTCCTCTCCTTCGCGGAACACGCCAGATTGTTGGAGGAGAGCGTCCACAAGGGTGGTTTTGCCGTGGTCAACGTGAGCGATAATGGCAACGTTGCGAATGGAAAGCGTCATGGGTGTGCCTTGGAATTACCTAAAGATTTCTTAATAATTTTAGCGTAATGTTACGGTTTTCGGAATCAGTGAGAAAACGTTTTTTCGCTATGTACGAAATCTCCAGATCATAATAAACTCAGCGAAGAACGCGTTGTCAACGAAGATTAAGCTGATGAAAATATTATTTGTTGCTGCCGAAGCTGCTCCCATTGCAAAAGTTGGCGGAATGGGCGATGTTGTGGGAACTCTGACCCCCATTCTTCGCAAAATGGGTCATGATGTGAGAATTTTAATGCCCTATTATGGCTTTCTCCCCGATAAACTCGAAATTCCAGAGAAACCCGTTTGGCAAGGGAGTGCCATGTTTCAAACCTTTGATATTTTTGAGACGCTTCTCCCAGAAACCGATGTTCCGCTCTATCTATTGGGACACGCTGCATTTGCCCCTCGTCGCGTTTATCAAGGAGAGGATGAACCGTGGCGGTTTACCTTTTTTGCCAATGGTGCAGCCCAATTTGCTTTGAACTATTGGCAACCGGAAGTGATGCACTGTCATGATTGGCATACAGGGATGATTCCGGTGTGGATGTATAAAACCCCTGAAATTAAAACGGTCTTTACGATTCATAATTTAGCCTATCAAGGTCCGGCGCGATCGCAGATTGAAGAAATTGCTTGGTGTCCGCCCTATATGCAGGAAAATAATGTCATGGCGGGAGCAATTCAATTTGCCGATTGTGTGAATACTGTCTCACCGACTTATGCCCAACAAATCCAAACCCCTGAGTATGGGGAAGGCTTGAATACTCTTCTTGCGTTGAAAAAAGATAAGATTGTTGGTATTGTCAACGGAATTGATCTCGATCAGTACAATCCAGCAACCGATTCCAATTTAGATCAACCCTTCTCTTTAGAAAAAATTGACGATCGCGCTACCAATAAAATTGCCCTGCAAGAACAAGTGGGTTTAGAAATCAACAGTGGCGCGTTTTTAGTCGGTATGGTGACACGATTGGTAGAGCAAAAAGGATTAGATCTAGTGCTAGCAGTTTTAGAACAATATTTGCGCTACACCGGTGATCAATTCCTCGTTTTGGGAACTGGAGAAGAACGCTATGAAACCCAACTCCGTACTTTAGCGGATCGCTTTCCAGGGCGAATGTCGGTGCAACTTCTCTATAACGATGGACTCTCTCGACGCATCTATGCCGGAAGTGATGCTTTTTTAATGCCTTCCCGCTTTGAACCCTGTGGTATTAGTCAAATGATGGCGATGCGCTATGGCTGTGTTCCCATTGTCCGTCGCACAGGTGGCTTAGTGGATACGGTTTCTCATCATAATCCGATTGAACAAACGGGAACCGGCTATTGTTTTAATCTGTATGAACCCTTAGATTTATATACAGCCCTCATTCGTGCCTCTGAAAGTTATCTTTATCGGGAATCATGGCGAGAACTGCAAAAACGAGGCATGCAGCAAGATTTTAGTTGGCAGCGATCGGCTCAAAAATATGTTCAACTCTATGAGGATATTCTCACGCCCACTGTTGATGGAGAGACTCTCAATTCTACGGCTTCTGCTGAATCAACAACTGTCGTGCCTCAGAAGTAATGTTTTCTTACCAGTAGGGTTGATCAATCATTTAATTTTATAGTAAATCAGTCACAGATCCATTCGTTTCTAAAGGATGGATCAATGGCTCTGTATCTTAGCAAAACAGCAGGATGTCAGTGAGCGTAGTAGTCTGTATTGACAAACCAGTAGAGTGTCTCATTACTTGAGCAAATGGCACAAGAATCAAAGTTTTAACTGAAACTAGGTGTTAAATTTTAATAAAGTTTATCCGAGATTACCGTAAGTTCTGATTACAGTATATAGCATTGTATTTCGCTAGTATCGAGTGATAACCATCCCTTTCAGACCAAGGAACTATCTGCCATGAATTACCGTTATTTGAGCGCGATCGCTGCTGTAACTTTGAGTCTGGGGATGAGTATCTCTAGTGCTTCTGCTGTGTCTCCTACCTCCAAATCATCTCCTGCTGCAACCACTGAAACAACAAAAGAGATCAGCCAGCGTCGTTATACCTACGAAATTCATCTAGTTGGCATTGCCTGTTATCGAGAATCCCGTCATGTTTGGGAAAAGGTAATCTATAACTTGGTTTGGGGATTTTGATCTGTCAACCACCTGAATCAGTAGTGCTATCGTCTATTGCTTTAAGAGTCAGCGACAGAATAAGGCAGCACGTCAGGTTAGGACAGGGTTAAACTCTAAAATCTAGTTATCGTCTAATATTGCCTATTGCCTAGCGCGTAGCGCTATAAGTGATAAAGTGCTAAAGGCGAAATATTAAAATTTTATTTAGAGGTCATTATGGCAGATCAAGATCTATCCAAAGTGATGAAGCAGGAAGTGGGAAAAGCAGCAGCCGATCGCGTGCAGTCGAATTCGATTGTGGGGTTAGGCACCGGTTCCACCACGGCTTATGCGATTCAATATATTGGCGAACGGTTACAAAAGGGAGAACTCACCAATATTCAAGGGATTCCGACTTCTTTTCAAGCCGAAGTGTTATCAAAACAATATGGCATTCCTTTAACCACTTTAGATGCCGTGGATCATATTGATGTTGCGATTGATGGCGCAGATGAAGTGGATCCCAATAAGAATTTAATTAAAGGTGGTGGTGCAGCCCATACGCGGGAGAAAGTGGTTGACTCCCTAGCGGATCAGTTTATTGTCGTTGTGGATAGTGGCAAGTTAGTGGATAAACTCGGTTCAACCTTCCTGCTACCGGTGGAAGTCATTCCGATGGCAATTACGCCTGTGATGCGCAAATTAGCCCAGTTAGGGGGAAAACCAGAGTTACGGATGGGTGTGAAAAAAGCCGGTCCTGTGGTTACAGATCAAGGGAACTTAGTCATTGATATTAAATTTGATCATATTCCCAACCCCGCAGAGTTAGAACGAGAAATTAATAATATTCCTGGCGTTTTAGAAAATGGTTTATTTGTTGGGGTTGCTGATATTATTTTAGTCGGTGAAATCAAAGGCGATCAAGCTAGTGTTCGCGAATTTTAATGGCTCGTTTTGAGATCCGTTCTTAATGAAGAGAGGACGGATCTTGAGCTTTAATCCTTTAGTTCATTTACCAGTTCCCCTGTGTAAACTCGCTAATTGACTTTTTCCGAAACCCCTACTTTATAATGAGGTCAGAACCCCTATTATCGCTTGGAAAAGAGAGTCTCTTCAAACCAACACTGAAGCGGTAATCTCACGCCAAAATTGAACAATGACCAAACATTACTTTGTTGCGATCGCGCCCGATACACTAAATAAAGTTTACCGACAAGTGATTTTATGGTTCAAAGATAAAGAATATGAAGTGGAAGGAACACAAACTGGAGATGTGTATTTAGTACAAGCCCAAAAAACCGGTTGGTTGAGAACGGTTTTTGGGACAAATTTAGCATTTAAGGTTAATATTTATTGGTCAAATGCACCCACAACCGCAGGGGAATTTATTATTGAAACGCGCGTGGGGAAATGGGTTAGAAATATTGCCGGTGCGGGGATTACTGCCATGTTTACAGGGGGGTTTACCGTCTTTACCGGCGTTGCGGGGGCAAGTTGGGCATTAGTGTTAGAGCGAGATTTGATGAATCATCTCCAAACGAGCCTCAGTTTAAGACGAGTGAGTGAGATGCAAACCAATTCTCCACCCGAAACGATTGAGGTTCAGGCTGCTTCCCCAGCGCGATCGCAAGCGATTACGGAACTGAAAACTGAAATTGAGCAGTTACAAGAAGCACTGAGTAAAGACATTATTAGTCGTGAAGAATTTCAAGCGAAAAAACAAAAGTTAGAAGAAAAAATCGACCATCGGGAAATGGATTTGTTGATCGAGGAAAAAACGAGTCAATTACAAGCTGCGTTTGAAAGTGGGATTTTGGATGCAGATGAATATGAGGCAAAATTACAGTCTATAGAAACCGCAGTTAAAGAAAAGCTATCTAAAAAACAAAAACTCAAAGAGGCGCGAGATAGCGGAATTTTGACAGAAGAGGAATATCAAGCCAAGTTATCGCAACTATAAAAAATATTAAAAACCCTCCTCAAAAGGATGAGAAGGGATATGAGATAGATTTGAGATCGTGAGTTAAGTTTTAGTTATAAACTTTACCCCCACCCCATTGTCTTCCTCGAACTTTGGGCTGAATGAGAATATGAGCCGCGATCGCTTCGAGATCTTCTTCGGTTAAGTTTCTCATTTCCGGATAGATATCAGAACGCACCGTGTTGGGGTGAATTTCTTGAATATCAATTTCCCCATCATAAGTGGTTGGGTTTTTCATATAATCAATCAATCCTGCAATATTATCCCGTGGCGGTTCTGCACCTTTCAACGCTTCCAAACTCAAGCCGACGTTCGGATTGGTTTTAGTCACACCACCTAAATGACACTGCGCACAGGTGTCATTAAACAGACGCTTCCCTCTTTCTGCTTCTTTAATACTAATCACGACTTCATCGCCTTGTTCGTTATATTGAACAGTGCGACTTTCTTCATCGAGTTCTAAAGCAGAGACAGGGTTAGCAAGCAGTTGACAGGCAAAAAACACAGTCGCTACTGTGATTAAAATGAGTTTTCGCAACATGAATGGTTCTCCTCAGAACGCTTTTTGATTCTTTTATATTGTCTTCTAATTTGGGTACTCAGTTAAATGTTTGTCTCTAGTCGTAGCAGAGGGCTACTTGATCTGAGACAACATTACCTTGATCGCACTTTGGCATCTTTCAACACCAGATCGGTGTCTTGGTTTTTATAGGGGGTTTTGAGTTGAGCACAATCATGACATATATCTTCCATAGGAAAAGATACGCAGTTGCAATATTGAGTCATTGCTAATTGTGCCAATCTCATGGGGAAAGAAGAGAAGAGGATAATTCCTTACCGCTTTACTACTGTAGCAACAGCATACTGATTGTACCAAACACGGGAAAAAATGCAGAATTCATCGTTCATAATTCATAATTAGTGAGAGTGTGAATATTTTAGGAAATTAATAACTGTGGTTTTTTCCTCAATTTCTTCAACCCAACAAGCCACTTGGCAATGGCGACAAATACAAGGATCAAGGTATTTGCAGTGTCGGCTATTAGAAGACTTTCCTCATGGCTTTTTTACACGCCATTTTGTGAATGACTCTCTCGATGAATTAACGAAAATTCTGGCGACAGATGCAACCGTCTATCGGACAAAACAAGTTCATGGCAAACGAATTGTTACACCGTCTGAAATCACGCCAGCAACAACCAAACCAGTAGAAGCAGATGGTTTATACAGTGATGGTAAAAAACAAGCATTGTGGGTTGCGAGTGCTGATTGTACGCCAGCTTTAATTGCTGATGTCAAAACTCAAAAAGTGGCTGCGGTTCATGCGGGATGGCGGGGAACTGCCTTATCAATTTTACCTTGCGCGATCGCGCGGTTTTTAGACCATAACAGCCAACTGTCTGACTTAAGAGTTGCCCTTGGACCTGCCATTAGTGGAGAGGTGTATCAAGTGGATGTACCGGTGGCGGTACAAGTCGGAAGTAGCTTATTTCCAGAAGCAGCAAACCTATCTTCTGAGGCAATTTTAGACCAACTGTGGCAAACTGAAGTCTCTCCCCTACTTCCGGATCCAGAACCAGAAAAAGTCCGTTTAGATGTCCGTTGCGTTAATACCTTACAACTGGAAAAAATGGGCTTGCATTCAGAACAAATTGCAGTTGCGCCCCATTGTACTTATCAAGAACCGGAAGATTTCTTTTCTTATCGTCGCAGCGGAGAAAAAGCGGTGCAATGGTCAGGAATTGTTAGTACCGTTTAACCACACGCTGCATTTCTTTTTGATCTTCACGACGTTTAATGGTTTCGCGCTTATCATGTAATTTCTTCCCTTTCCCTAAGCCAATTTGTAACTTAACAATTCCTTTTTTGAGATACATCTTTAAGGGAACTAACGTTAACCCTTTTTGTTCGGTTTTCCCAATCAGTTTACTAATTTCTTGCCGATGTAGTAAAAGTTTACGACTCCGTTTCGGCTCATGATTAAAATAAGCTCCGCTGCCTTCATAAGGAGAAATATTAACATTAATCAGCCAGACTTCCCCTTTGCGAATAATGGCATAGCCATCTTGTAAATTAACACGCCCTGCACGAATTGACTTCACTTCTGTGCCGATGAGTTGAATCCCAGCTTCATAGGTTTCTAAAATCTCATAGAGAAACCGTGCTTTACGATTTTCAGCAATAATTTTAATCCCACTTGGTTGATTTTCTTTACTCATTTGTATTCGTTCTTTTTTCTTTGTTCTTCGTTCTTTGTTACTGGTTAAAATTTTCTGTAATTAAACATTCAGTAAATCGGTAAAGGTTGCAGGAAGAGGTAATAAGATTGTAACTAATAAAGTTAATGCTAAAAAGCCTAATAAGTCACGCATATCATCTAATTCTGTGACATCATTAAGAGCCGGTTCATCTATAATTGGCATGAAAAATAGAATGATTGCCCAAATCAGAAAACTTGGTTCAGCTAAAGCGAGGAGTAACATGAATAACCGAGACACTTGACCAATAATAACGGCTGTCCGCTGTCCATAAATCGCGTGTGCAATGTGTCCACCATCAAGCTGTCCTACTGGCATTAAATTTAAAGCAGTAACAATTAAACCAATATAACCCGCGATCGCGATCGGATGTAAATCAATGGCAGAGTCTGCTCCCAATTGACTCCCTAACGCTATTTTACAAAAGACTGTCATTAAAAAGGAAGAACGGGGATCAAGAGAGTTAATATTGAGTAATGCCGATTCTTGGGACAGGGGAACCACTTCTGATTGAGAAAGTCCCCATAGTAAGAGGGGGATAGTCATAATAAAGCCCCCTAATGGTCCCGCGATCGCGACATCAAATAAAGCCTTGCGATGAGGAACTGGAGATCGCATTTGAATAAATGCCCCAAATGTTCCTAAAAAGAAGGGAACAGGAATAAAATAAGGTAACGTTGCTCGAATTTTATAATAAATGGCAGCACAATAATGACTAAATTCATGACAACCTAAAATCCACATTAACGTTAAAGCATAGGGTAATCCTTCTCTCAACAATCTAGGATTCGATTGAAACTGTTCAGAAGAGACCCCAGCTAAACTTGTTCCAATAATTGTTGTCGTAAATAAAGTAATAATTGCTAAACTTGCAGCTAACCAAGGCTTATTTAATTCATCATCTTGGGTTGTTGCTTGCTTTTCTTGTTTCGGGTTGGGAACTAATGCAAAAAACGGCTCTCCTTGAAAACTTTCTTGAAAAAGAATCAAGAAGCGATCACCAAATTGTTCTTGGACATTACTTTTAATTTTTTGATAGGCTTTTTCCGGAACCGTGCGTAGTTTTCCGCGACATAAAACCGCTTGCCCGCCATAATCAACATTTTGTAAATAATAAACTTCCCAAGGAAAACAAGTCTTTAATTTTTCTTCCTCTGATTGACTTAAAATGCGAGTTGATTCAGAAGTGCTCTCTTCTTTTTCCGATGGCACCTGATTTAATTTCTCTTTGAGGGAATCTTGTTTAATAGATGCAGCAGAATTTTCTGTGGTGCGATCCTGTCTTCCCCGTTGTAATAACCAAAAATATAAAACTGGGGAAAGAATAAATGGAATTAAAATTAATAAAACCGGAATCGGTTCTTCTTCCCCCATCAATAATAGCCAAAGACTCCACGTAAAAGCAGGAATCATGACAACAAACCATAATAGCCAAATGGGAGTCGTTGTCAAGCCACTGGCACTGCGACGGACTAAAAGATAAGTGATCCCTGCTAATAGTAATAAAATGAAGAAAAAGTCCATATGAAACTTAGTTGGTGGATGAAGCTGACAACGATCAACAAAAAAATTATGCAACTCGCAACTTTTACCAACGGTCAAAGCGTAAGCTCTCACTTTATGCTAAATTAGTTGTCCTGTCTCTATCCTGACATAGATTTTTCCGACAAGACCCTAACGCCATGTGTGCTGATACCAATAACAACTCATCTTCTGTAACGACAGCTTCGCCAAAACCTCCCCGTGAAATCTTAGCAGGAATTTATGCTTTTCCTCCAAATCGAGACACTTTAGGCGGAACATCTTATTTTATTCTAAGCAATCAAGGGAATATCTTAGTGGATTGCCCAGTTTGGAATGATCCACAACAATCTATTTTTAAGGAATTTTTGCAGCAGCAGGGCGGAGTCCGTTGGTTATTTATCACCCATCGTGATGGAATGAGTCGAGTGCGTCAACTCCAATCTGATCTAGACTGTGAAGTGATTGTCCAAGAACAGGAAGCCTATTTATTGCCAGAGGTGAAAGTAACCCCCTTTGTCGAAGAAATTAATCTTGGTGATGCAACAGGAATTTGGACCTGCGGTTATTCCCCAGGATCTTCTTGTCTATATGTTCCAGTACACGGTGGGGTTTTATTTTCCGGTCGCCATTTATTAATCGATCCGCAGGGAAATCTAACCCCCATTGCGAGTCGCAAAACCTTCCATTGGCGCAGACAGTTAAGGAATGTTGAAAAACTCCAAGCGCGATTTTCTCCTGACACTTTAAACTATATCTGCCCTGGAGCGAATACAGGCTTTCTCCGAGGAAAAGGCGTTGTCGAGAACGGGTATAGACAGCTGTCAAGTCATCTCTTGACTTAGGTTAACCCTCACTAAAATTTCCGTTTAGGGCGATCACTTGCTGGGGAAAATCCCATGACGTTTTTTA
>JAVLCL010000445.1:0-2899 GCA_031580825.1 Halothece sp. Uz-M2-17 | reverse complement strand
GGGCGGGAAATTAAGCCCACCTTATTAGAATTGGGAGGAAGTGATCCGTTTATTGTTTTCCCTTCGGCTGATATAGAGGAAGCGGTAAAAGTGGGGACATTTGCGCGAACGATGAATAATGGTCAGTCTTGTATTGCTGCGAAACGCTTTATTCTCCATGAGACGATCGCGCTGGAATTTTTAGACAAGTTACGGGTTGCTTTTTCGCAGTTAAAAGTGGGTGATCCGATGGCAGAAGAGACGGATATTGGACCCCTAGCTAATGAAGCTGCACTCCGCGCGATCGCGCAACAAGTGAAACAAGCAGTCAAACTGGGGGCAAACGTGGTGATTGGCGGTGAAAGCCTGGATTGTCCGGGTTATTTTTATCTCCCAACTATTTTGACTGACTTACCCACAGATGCCCCGTTAATGCAAGAAGAATTTTTTGCCCCAGTTGCCTTAGTCTTTACTGTAAAAGATATTGAGAGCGCGATCGCGCTGGCGAATCATATTCCCTTTGGACTCGGTAGCAGCGTCTGGACCCATGATCCACAAGAACAAACCCAGTTCATTCAAGAGATTGAAGCCGGTGCCGTTTTTATCAATGGCTTGGTGAAATCTGATCCGCGCCTCCCGTTTGGGGGCATTAAGCGCTCTGGTTATGGTCGTGAGTTAGGCGTTCTCGGTATTCGTGCGTTTGTCAATGCCAAAACCATTTGGATCAAATAACGACAATCTCGGAGTTTTCGGTTTTATTTTTTGTTCTTTGATACTTTTACCCAGACGAACAACGATTCGCCTCTACACTATAGGTCAATTCTGATGAATACTGCTGAATTATTAGTGCAATGCTTAGAAAATGAAGGCGTAGAATATGTCTTTGGACTGCCCGGAGAAGAAAATCTAGATCTCCTAGAAGCCCTAAAACCCTCTTCCATTCAGTTTATTACCGTCCGCCATGAACAAGGTGCAGCCTTTATGGCAGATGTGTATGGACGACTCACCGGAAAAGCTGGGGTTTGTTTATCCACCCTTGGACCTGGTGCGACTAATTTAATGACCGGGGTAGCTGATGCGAATCTCGACGGCGCGCCTTTAATTGCCATTACCGGGCAAGTGGGAACAGATCGTATGCATATTGAATCCCATCAATATCTAGATTTGGTTGCCATGTTTGCCCCTGTAACGAAATGGAACAAACAAATTGTCCGACCCAATACCACCCCAGAATTACTGCGTCGTGCTTTTAAAATTGCTCAACAAGAAAAACCTGGGGCAGTCCATATTGATTTACCGGAAAATATTGCAGCGATGCCTGCGGATGGCGTTCCCCTAACCCAAGATGGGCGGGAACAAATTTATGCCTCTTCTCGTAGTATTGAAAAAGCAGCACAAGTGATCACTCAGGCAAAGAATCCCGTAATTCTTGCTGGAAATGGTGTGATTCGGTCTCATGCAGCCCCACAACTCACCGCATTTGCTACTGAGTTAAACATTCCGGTTGTGAATACCTTTATGGGCAAAGGGGCAATTCCTTATACCCATCCTCTTTCTTTGTGGACAGTTGGCTTACAACAACGAGACTTTATCAGTTGTGCGTTTGAACAAAGCGATTTAGTCATTGCAGTTGGCTATGACTTAATTGAATATTCACCCAAGCGTTGGAACCCAAATGGGAAAACGCCTATCTTACACATTGCCGAAACTGCTTCGGAAATTGATAGTAGTTATATTCCTTTAGGAGAAGTGGTCGGTGATATTGGCAACTCTCTGGATCAGATCAGAGAACAAAGTAATCGCAAAGGGAAGAATCTGCCAAGTTTTGCGAATGTGCGCTCAGAAATTCGGGCTGATTACGAGTTTTATGCCAATGATGACGAGTTTCCCATTAAACCGCAAAAAATTATCTATGATTTACGACAAGTGATGGGAGCAAAAGATATTGTCATCTCTGATGTAGGGGCGCATAAAATGTGGATGGCGCGACATTATCACTGTGAAGCCCCAAATACTTGCCTAATTTCTAATGGCTTTGCAGCGATGGGAATTAGTATTCCGGGTGCATTAGCAGCTAAACTTTTATATCCTGATCAGAATGTTGTCGCGGTGACAGGAGACGGCGGTTTTATGATGAACTGTCAAGAATTAGAAACTGCTTTGCGAGTAGGAACGAACTTTGTCACGCTGGTGTTTAATGACAGTGGTTATGGTTTAATTGGCTGGAAGCAGATGAATCATTTTGGCGCATCTTCCTTTATTGAATTTGGGAATCCTGATTTTGTGAAATTTGCAGAAAGTATGGGCTTAAAAGGATATCGAGTGGAATCGGTTGCAAATCTGATCCCAACCTTAAAAGAGGCGTTATCGCAAAATGTACCGACTGTGATTGATTGTCCTGTTGATTATCGTGAGAATGTAAAATTTTCTAAGAAAGCAGGGGAACTCATTTGTCGCATTTGATTTGTTATTTGGAAAATAGAAACTGGGTCACTGTTGACATCCTCACCGCCCTAGAAGGACGGTGATTCCTACACACAGGTAGTTACTGGTTCAGTGACACCACTTACTGATTCAGGCTTCCCTTCATCAGCAGAGGCGGAAGTCTCCCCAGTCGTTTCCGATTTCTCGGAGGTTTCGGGATGCCCTCCCGTACCTTGATTCCATTCCATTCCTATCGCTTCCATCCCTTTTTTTAGGATGTTCAATGCTGCGTTTGTATCTCGACAAAGTTCAATTCCACAACTAGGACATTTATGGGTTCTAGTGCTTAAGGATTTCTTGCTTCTATGTCCACAGTTGTGGCAATCTTGGCTAGTGTATGCAGGATTAACAGCTACTACTGCTTTCCCCCAAACTTTTCCATAGTAGTCGAGAAAGTCCGTGAATTGACTCCAAGCAGCATCAGAAATGGATTTGG
>JAVLCL010000444.1:350-2900 GCA_031580825.1 Halothece sp. Uz-M2-17 | reverse complement strand
CCGACAGATCGCCATTACAGGGCAGTTTATTCACGGGCGCACCGACCGCAAAGTTGCTTTTTTTAACTCAGCCCACATTACTGGTTACTGATTGTTTTATCATATCAGAAACTGATCGAGTTTGTTAACTTCGAGATGTCGAATCTCTCAGTTAACCCACCTTATATCCGAGGTCTAAAGACACTCCGTTTTACGGCGACTTCTATAAAGTTATGACCACTGTTTTACACGCTCGTCCCAAAGGTTTTGTTTCCACGCCAACCATTGATCGCATTAGTCGTCGGGCTTGGCGTTATCTCCAATCAGGCTTTTCCATTCACTTACGTGGACCAGCGGGTACAGGAAAAACCACCCTAGCCATGCACCTTGCGGACTTACTCAATCGTCCGATTATGCTGTTATACGGGGATGACGAGTTTAAAAGTACCGACTTAATTGGGAGTAATACCGGTTACACCCGCAAAAAAGTTGTCGATAACTATATTCATAGCGTCGTCAAAGAAGAAGACGAACTTCGCCAGCAATGGGTTGATTCTCGGCTCACTATGGCATGTCGCGAAGGATTTACCCTTGTGTACGACGAGTTTAATCGTTCTCCACCAGAAGTCAACAATGTTTTGTTATCCGCCTTAGAAGAAAAATTATTAGTGCTTCCCCCCGATAGTCATCGCTCGGAATATGTGCGGGTGAGTCCGAACTTTCGGGCGATCTTGACTTCAAACCCAGAAGAATATTGGGGCGTTCATGGGACGCAAGATGCCCTTCTTGATCGGCTGGTGACGATTAATGTTCCCGAACCCGATATTGAAACCCAACGGGAGATTATTGTTCAGAAAGTGGGGATTAATGCTGATGACGGCGAGATGATTGTGAATTTCGTTCGTAACTTTCGCGATCGCGCGCAAATGGAAAATTCCTCGGGTTTACGGTCTTGTTTGATGATTGCACAAGTGTGTCATCAACATGAAATTCCTGTTCAAACTAATAACGAAGACTTCCAAGATATTTGTTACGACATTCTCACCTCCCGTTGTCCCCTTTCTCCCCAAGAATCAGCAAGCCTTTTAGAACAACTGTTTCGGGAATACGAATTAGAATTAGTTGTGGAAGATGAGGACAAGGATGTACCATCAGTGATTGTAGAAGGAGAAACCGAAGACTCATCCCCTGCGGAAGAACCGCATCTTCCCCAGTGGCTTTCTCGACCCTTTGGCAACACTGAAAACGATTAAACCCTCTCATCCTGTAGCTCACGTAGCGATCAAAACTCGTGGTTAACCCGAACACCAACAAACCCAAATCTTACCAGTCCAAAGGAATCACCAATAGCACCCAATCTTCTAGTCTTGCTGATATTTTAGAACGAGTCCTAGATAAAGGAATCGTAATCGCTGGCGATATTACGGTTTCTGTCGGTTCAACAGAACTGTTAAGCATTCGTATCCGGCTGCTTGTTTCTTCTGTAGATAAGGCGAGAGAACTGGGAATTAACTGGTGGGAAGGCGATCCTTATCTATCCAGTCAAGCTAACCTCCTCAAAGAAGAAAATCAGGCGTTGCAAAATCGACTGGAAAACATGGAAGCAGAGTTGCGTCGCCTGAAAGGAGAAAGTAATCCCGAACCGTCTTTTCTCAATGAATCAGAATCTGAAAACCCATGACTCCACCCCGTACCTTAAAAGATATTACAACCGCACGTCATATTCCCCAAAGCCGTTACTTAAAATCCTTGAATCGGTTACAGTCTAAACACACTTCTGTCTCTTTAAAGAAAGCACCCTATAGCACCCGTGAAGCACAACGCGCCCCTGTGAAGTCTGAGGATAATTTAACCGCGACAAGTTACCGCCATGTTTTTAAAATGAAAGTAGTTCCCCCAAGCGTCCGTCTGCAAATTGGACAAATTAAACGCCTGGGTCTCTTAAAATGAGGAAACTCCCATGACTGAGAACAAACAATTTATTCCCTCCGAAAAATATCGTCAAATGCTCGTTCGTGACGGTGAACGTCGCTTCCAAGAATGGCACAGCAACTATATCAATCATCGCAAAAAATATCTGAAGGAAATCTCTGGAAAGAAGTAGGCGCAAGTGTCAGCAGACGAAAGCAACCTCAGCCAAGTTAATCTTAATCCCGCCACTTCTAACTCAGATGCGGGATTAGCCCCCTTACTGCTAACAGTAACTGAACTGATCCGTCAATTGATGGAAGCGCAAGTGATTCGGCGCATGGATGCCGGATTATTAAATGAAGAAGAACTCGATCGCGCAGGCGATAGTTTACAACGCCTCGAAGAGGAAATTATTCGTTTATGTGAGATATTTGAGATTGATCCTAAAGATCTCAATGTTGACTTAGGAGAGCTAGGAACATTAATGCCCAAAAATGGGGGATATTATCCGGGGGAAACCTCCGATGATCCTTCTATTTTAGAACTGCTTGATCGCATTCTCCACAAAGGAGTCGTCATTGATGGTAATCTTGACCTTGGGATAGCTCAACTCAGTCTGATTCAAGCAAGACTCCATCTCGTTCTGACTTCACAACCGAT
>JAVLCL010000444.1:0-340 GCA_031580825.1 Halothece sp. Uz-M2-17 | reverse complement strand
GGGAAGTAACTTATGGCGGAAGGTTTTTATTTATATGGCATTTTTCCCCCACCGGGACCAAAACACATTGAAGTCCAGGGGTTAGATAAACAACCCATTTTCTCCCACACCGTAGAAGGCTTTACGTTTCTTTATTCTGAAGCCCAACAATCCCGTTATTTAGCCAGTCGTCGTAACTTAATCACTCATACAAAAGTTTTAGAAGAAGCTATGGAACAGGGATTTCGTACCTTGCTTCCGTTACAATTTGGGTTAGTGGTTCCCGATTGGGAGAGTGTCAGTCAAGATTTACTCCAACATCAAGCAGAAACGCTACAACTGCTATTTAAGAGATTGGAAG
>JAVLCL010000443.1:0-2909 GCA_031580825.1 Halothece sp. Uz-M2-17 | reverse complement strand
GAGTGTTTACCCTCCCGAGATGGGACACGCACGCCCATGCAATGGGATACTTCTGCGCAAGCTGGCTTTAGTTTTGGGAAAGATATTACCCCATGGTTACCCGTTCATGAAAATTATAAAACCGTTAATGTCGAAACAGAATTAGCGGATCAAGATTCAATCCTAAATTTTTATCGAGCTTTAATTCAACTCCGTAAAAAAAGTCCAGCCTTAAGACAAGGACGTTGGACACCCCTCATTTATTATCCTTATGAACATCTCGCTTACTTACGAGAAACAGAAGCAGAAACCGTATTAGTCGTTATCAACTTTTCTTACGAAAAAAACTTCGATCTGGATCGCACAATTCCTAAAACGAATTGGGAAGTTTTACTCTCAACTGTTTTTGAAATTGGCAGTACAATACCCTTACCCAAACTATTACAGCCCTTTGAAATTTCTATCTTTCGTTTGATTTCAAACTAATACAAAAAATATAACTTCTGATTGAGAATTTCTTTGTGTCCTTTGTGTCTTTGTGGTTCCTTAAAAACTTTGAAACATCACTCCTAAAACTGCCCCTCCTAAGACTAACCATAATGGACTTAATTTAAATCGAAATAGCGCGATCGCGCCGATTATAAAAATCAACATCGCAACATAATCCAAAGGTTGCAAAAATAAACTATCAGCCAATTGTAATGTCACTACTACCATTAACCCAACTGCACTGACATTAACTGCATCTAAAAAAGCACCCGTCCATTTAGAATTCCGCAGTTTAGGAAGAATCGGATTGAGAATTAAAACAAAAATAAATGAGGGAAAAAAGATGCCCAATGTGGCAACAATTGCCCCTGGAATCCCGGCAATGACATAACCAATAAAGGTAGCAGTGGATAATACCGGACCGGGGGTAAATTGTCCGATCGCGATCGCGTCAAGTAATTGTTGTTGGGTTAACCAAGCATTTTGATTGACTAATTCTCCTTCAATAAAGGCAATTAAAACATAACCACTTCCGAATAAAATGGAACCGACTTTCAAGAAAAATAAGCCCAGTTTCCACAAGGGAGGAACAGTTTTTGCAGTGGTCGCAGCAACGGCTTTTAAGATTGTGCCAAAACTTAAGGTTGCAATCAGCCCTTCTGTCGTTTCTTTCGGTAACACCTTCTGTAATAAAAGCATCCCGACAAAACCACCAATTAATAAAGCAATCACTTCATTAATTCCTAATAGTAATAAAATTGCAACCCCGAACCCAATTAAAGAAAGTTGATAGCGATAACCTTGTTTAAGGGCTTTATTCCCTAACTTCCATAACGCCCCTAAAATAACTGCTAAAACCGCCGGTTTAATGCCATAAAATAGCGGTGCAATTTGCGGTAAATCCCCAAACGCCACATAAATCCAAGCAAAAATTCCTGTGATTAACACGGCAGGAATGAGAAAACAAACCCCAGCCAGAATTAAGCCCAAAACGCTACCATAAATATAGCCGAGATGAATCGCCATTTCGGTAGAGTTGGGACCGGGAATAAGATTGGTGGCACCAATTAAATCTAAAAAGCGCGATCGCGCAATCCATTCTCGGCGCGTCACCACTTCTTCTTCCATCATGGCAATATGGGCAGCCGGTCCCCCAAATCCAATAACCCCAAGTTTTAAAAAAACTTTCGCAATTTCTAATAAACGTTGTGAGGAAGTTATATTCATTATTTTTAATTAACCACAAAGACACAAAGAACACGAAGAAATCATAAAAGGCGATTGGTAATTGGTTGTTATTTAATCATCACCGTCGCCATCATCGTTACTACTGCTGGTAACCGGTCGAAATGGATTGAGAAAATTAATAAGTTGACTCAGTTTCCGGGATTGAATCCAAACCCGTCCTTCTCCGCGAAAATGACAGACTAATCCTTCTCCCCCAAAAATCCCTGTTCTGAGATTCTTAAACGATAATCCACCAATTAATTCGACGTTGTAGTCTAAGGTATCTTCAAAGGCAACAATATAGCCTGTATCAACGACATACTCGCCACTAACCGGCACTTCAATAATGGCACCATAAGAACTAAACCAAAAATCTCCTTCTCCCACAGCGCGAATTAAAAATAAAGACTCGCCACTGAAAAAACCCCGCCATCCTTCAAACTGAGTTTCTGTTTCTACAGTGGGACTACAAGCGAGAAAGCCTGAAGATTGGACGATTAAGCGGGTGTCTCCCGTCAGATAATAGTGGACGATATCACCAGGGGTTGAGGGACACAAATAGAGATTTCCCTTTCGCTGAGAGGCAGTAAAGGTGCTGACAAATAATGATTCGCCACTAAATAAGCGTCCAATACTTTTGCCAATTCCGCCTCGCAGAGAAGACTTCATTTGCAGCGATCGATCCATTCCTGCCATCGCTGATGACTCTACAATCAGAGATTGACCGGATTCTAATTCCACATTTAACGCGGAATAAATCGGAGAGTGTTCAATAGAGTAGGTGTATTCGCTTTGATCTTCGCTCATCATTTGCTCTGAAATTGATTAAATTATTCTCGCCTTGGCGGAAGTTGTGATCCAACTAAAGAACCAAAAGAACCATTATTATGGGTTTGACAATAAACTGTTCCTTGTCCTTGAAACCGACAAACTAACCCTTCACCCCCAATCCCGAGTAACGATCCAATCCAACTGGATCCGGCTTTGGTGACTTCAAACTCAAGACTGCGTTCAAAGGCAACAATATGTCCGGTATCGACAATATATTCTCCATCCACTGGAATTTCATAAATTGCCCCAAATGAGGTAATTAAGGCAGTTCCATAACCGGAAAGCGACAACCAAAAAATAGATTCTCCTGAGAAGAAAGACTTTAAGCCATTGAACTCAGCCTGAAGGTCACCCTCCAGACTGGTCTTCAAAACGCAGCATGA
>JAVLCL010000442.1:0-2910 GCA_031580825.1 Halothece sp. Uz-M2-17 | reverse complement strand
GTAAGGTATAGGTGAGTTTCAACATTTTGGAATGTCCTAACCTGATTTTGTAGTGTTGTATCTTCTTGCTAGAAGCGACTTGGGTTAAGTATCATGAAGATGTTACCCTCAGTATTTAATAAGACCCAAGCCGTTGGGCTGGGATGTGTCAACCCTTAGTTAACTTAAAACCCGCTAATTAATTATGCTCACACTCAAAATTGCTGTTTATCTCGTTGTTGGTTTCTTCGTTAGTTTATTTATCTTTGGTTTCTTATCGAACGATCCTTCTCGTAACCCCAACCGTCAAGACTTAGATAACTAAAAATCTGCGATAGCATGATGGATCGGGCGGGAGGTTCTCGCTCGATTTTTTATTTTTATGACCGATAAGCTAAAGTAGGAATGAGTATGAGTAGTATAGCATCACCTTAGCTATATTATTAGATATTATTCCCTAGCGAGAAGTTTATCTTTTCTGAAAAGCTGGGGTGTCCCTGTAGCAAGAACGACAACCCGCTTGATCTTATGATTAGAATTGAAAACGAACGTCATTCTAAAACGCCCAAAGCCTCAATCACAAAAATGGCAACTGCCTCATTAGAAGACGCTTTAGCACAATGTCAAGAACAAGGAATGCGTCTGAGTCGTCAAAGGCGTTCCATCTTGGAACTGTTGTGGCGATGTGAGGAACATCTCTCCGCCCGAGAAATTTATGATCGCTTAAACCAAGAAGGAAAAGACATCGGACACACTTCGGTCTATCAAAACTTAGAAGCCCTCTCTAGTCATGGCATTATCGAATGTGTAGAGCGGTGTGAAGGACGCTTGTATGGTCATATTAGCGAAGCTCACAGTCATATTAACTGCACTGATAACGGTAAGATTATGGATGTTTATGTGGAATTGCCAGAAGACTTAATCCAACAAATTGAAGAGCGCACAGGCATTGAAATTACGGATTACCGCATTAATTTCTATGGTCGCCAGAAGTCAGTTAGTGAGTAATAATTGAATGGAAATGAGAGGGAAAGAGGGAGTTGGAAACAAGAGAAAAGCGACCGTCTCCGATTCCCTATCTTCCAGATAACAAAGAACAAACAACAAATTACAAAGAACCAAAATATCAGTGAGTGCTTTTCCCGCCGAATTAGATTTAGAAACGCTGTTTCCCTTTGAACTGGATAATTTTCAAATCCGCGCGATCGCTGCTTTAGAAGCGAAAAAATCCGTAGTGGTTTCTGTCCCCACTGGGTCTGGAAAAACCTTGGTGGGAGAATACGCCATTCATCGCGCCCTTGCCAGAGGGAAACGGGTGTTCTACACTACCCCACTGAAAGCACTTTCCAATCAAAAACTGCGTGACTTTCAAGAAACCTTTGGCTCGGATCAGGTGGGACTGCTGACAGGAGATGTTTCTGTTAATCGCAATGCAGGCGTGCTCGTGATGACCACAGAAATTTTCCGTAATATGCTTTATGGCACGTCCATTGGAGAAGTGGGAACCTCTCTGGAAAATGTGGAAGCGGTGGTTTTAGATGAATGTCACTACATGAATGATCCCAATCGGGGAACGGTTTGGGAGGAATCTATTATCTATTGTCCAAAAAGTGTGCAGTTAGTTGCCCTTTCTGCAACCATTGCCAATGCGGGACAACTCACGGATTGGATTAATAACATTCATGGTCCCACAGAACTGGTTAAGTCTGATTTCCGTCCGATTCCTCTGGAATTCTACTTTAGTAATCCCAAGGGGCTGTTTCCTCTCCTCAATGACCAACAGAAAAAGATTAATCCTCGCCTCAAACCGAAGAAAAAAGGTAATAAAACCCGTGTTAGTAAATCAGACTGTCCTAGTTTAAGCACTGTCGTGGAACAGTTAGCGCAACGGGATATGCTCCCTGCCATTTATTTTATTTTTAGTCGTCGCGGGTGTGACCAATCCGTACAGCAATTAGATGGGGTTTCTTTAGTCACGACTGAAGAAAGTCGGCAAATTCAGCAGCATTTGCAAAACTTTTTAGAACGACATCCAGAAGGGGCGAGAGCAGGTCAAATTGAACCCTTAACCCGTGGGATTGCAGCCCATCATGCGGGAGTTTTACCGGCTTGGAAAGGCTTAGTGGAAGAATTGTTTACTCATGGTTTAGTTAAGGTTGTTTTTGCCACAGAAACCCTAGCTGCTGGGGTAAATATGCCCGCTCGCACCACGGTTATTTCTTCCCTCTCGAAACGAACTGATCAAGGGCATCGCTTATTACGGGCTTCTGAATTTCTGCAAATGTCAGGACGTGCGGGACGGCGAGGGATGGATGAACGAGGAAATGTGGTCTGTGTGCAAACGCGGTTTGAAGGGGCAAAAGAAGCTGCATATTTAGCGACACAACAATCGGATCCCCTAGTCAGTCAGTTTACGCCCACGTATGGCATGGTATTGAACTTACTGCAACGCCAGACCATCCAAGAAGCAAAATCGTTGTTAGAACGCAGTTTTGCCGAGTATTTAGCCAATCAGAAACTGATTCCCGAACAAAAAGCGATCGCGCAGTTAACTCAAGAAATTACCCGCATTGATTTTGACATTGCCTCCATCCCTCGGGACTATTTCCAGCAATACCAAAAACTGCAAGGACAACTGAAAGAAGAGCGCAGAATTTTAAAATATTTAGACCGCCAAGCTCAGCGCGATCGCGCTCCTGCCCTGACTGCTGCTGTTTTAGAAGCCCGTCCCGGCGATTTACTCTATCTCAAAGGCAAATATGTCACAGTGTCTTCTCCCTTACCCGCAGTGTTAGTCGAACCCGTGCCGACTAGCCCCGAACAACCCCCTCTACTCATTACCCTCGCTGCGGATAATCGCTGGTATATTGCTACCCAAGGGGATGTTTGCGCGATGGGAGAAGTCCTACTGCCAGAATCGGCGCTGACAGA
>JAVLCL010000441.1:0-2914 GCA_031580825.1 Halothece sp. Uz-M2-17 | reverse complement strand
CAGGCAATCGTGAAGAAGGAAGGTAGGAAAAGACAGAAGTTTTCTGCCTTGATCGTTGAATCCCTTTGCACTTTTTCTAAGAATTAAGAGGCTTAAAACCTGATTAAGTAAAGGTTTCAATTTTATTCAGCAAGCCCTAAATAGTCTTGATACCATTGCACAAAATGTTGAATCCCTTCTTCAATAGGGGTACTTGGGGAATAGCCAACATCACGGTTGAGTTCAGTAACATCGGCATAGGTCATAGGAACATCTCCAGGTTGCATAGGTTTCATGATTTTTTTAGCGGTTTTGCCCATTGCTGATTCAATAATTTCAATAAATCTTAGGAGTTCAACGGGTTGATTATTGCCAATGTTATAAATTTTATAAGGTGCGCGATCGCTGCTTTCAATTGGTTCTGGTGGGCGAGATAAGACCCGCATCATGCCTTCAATGACATCATCAATATAGGTAAAGTCGCGTTTAAGTTGACCGTGATTATAGATTTCAATGGGGCGGTTATGCGCGATCGCGCTGACAAATTTAAAATAAGCCATATCCGGTCGTCCCCAAGGACCATACACTGTAAAAAATCTCAGTCCGGTCATGGGTAAATCATACAAATGACTGTAAGAATGAGCCATTAATTCATTGGCTTTTTTGGTGGCTGCGTAAAGAGAGATCGGATAATCGACATTATCGGTTTCCGAAAAAGGAACTTTATCATTTACCCCATACACTGAACTCGAAGACGCAAACACTAAATGTTGAACTTGAGTTTGACGACATCCTTCTAGAATATTTAAAAATCCGGAAAGATTGCTATCCCCATAAGCAAAGGGATTCTCTAAAGAATAACGAACCCCCGCTTGGGCTGCGAGATGGATAACATGGGTAAAACCGTGATCATGAAACAGTTGTAGAATTGCCTCTCGATTGACCAGATCTAACGGTTGGAATGTGAAATTAGGATCCGCTTCTAAATGCTGCAAACGATCTTTTTTCAGTTGAACATCATAGTAATCGTTGAGATTATCAATTCCAAAGACGGTTACTTCTTCTGAAAGTAAACGCCTTGTAATAAAAAATCCGATAAAACCAGCAGCACCTGTGACTAAAACTTTCATAAATAATGATGATAGATATTGAGTAATTAAATGATTCGCTGAACTAGCATATAGCGCTACGCGCTAGGCAATAGGCAACAGGCAACATTAGGTGATAACTAGATTCTAGAGTTTAACCCTGTCCTAACCTGAATATGTACTGCTATACAACTCCTTCACGGACTATAGTAATTCCAAGTCATCTTACTACGCTGATAGTGTTGCTTTGTCCATAGTGACGGATGATTCGGTCTGGGGTTAGACTGAGGATTGGCATAAATATGGAGTTGAGACCCGTTTAAAACCACAATTTCCTCTCGCCAGTCATCCTTAACATCGGCAACATAGAGGCGATCGGCAGTTTCGTTAAAATGATGTAAGAATTCACCACTGATCGGATCAAAAATGGCAACATCTCCTGAGGTATGTCGTTCTTTGGCTGCGAGTAATTGCTTTTCCTCTCCTGTCCAATGGATGGGAAAAATAACTTCCACGCCTCGTTCTGTCCATTCTTGGGGAGATAATTCATTTAAGACATAGGTGCTGATCACGTTTCCTTGCGCATCAAAGACAAATGGTTTTTGATTTTCGTGATATCGGCTGCGACACCAGATTTCTAAGCCTGGACGATCTGGGTCAAAATCACCAATGGCAGCATTTTGCGGTTCTTGACGTTTATAGTCTGCTTCCCAAATTAACTGTTCATGGTTATATAAAAAGACACGGTTACGTTTGATGCCTAAAAAAGGTCTGGCGATTTTATTAACGATCCGTGTCATCAAGTTATTCCCCTGTAATAGGTTTTCGTCTTGACCCCCTTCTTCCAAAGCCACAACTTCTAAGCCGGCAAGATCAGGGCGCACATCGGCAACAAATAAAGAATCAATATGTCCTTCTAAGGGGAGTTCCACCAGAATCTCTCCTTCCGGACTGACAATGGTTCCGCCCAAAACTTCATCCCGACCATCTTCATTAAGATCGGCAACTCTCGCCCCATTATGAGCATTGGGAATAAAATCATCAAGTGTCCATAACGGTTGTGGATTTTCTTGTAATCGTAAATCATCTAAGGAGTAGGCGGATAAAATGCTGTCCATGCGGTAGCCTTCCGGTTTGGTCGTTTGCAGCAATAAATCGCGATCGCCTTTACCGCGAAAATTGGTAATCACCAGATGTTCCCAACGTTCTGTTCCTTCGGGATGGGGAATGTTGAGACGGTGTTCAGTTTTGCCAGTTGCGCCCTCAACAATGTGGAGGCGATTATCTTGGGTTAAAAAGAGAACTTCGATCGCGCGATCGTTATCTATATCCCCAGCTTGAACGCCTGGCGCATATAATCCCGGCAAACCTTCCTCATTCGCATCTACGGTCACTTGAATATTAATCGCTTTTGTCCACAACTTTTCCCCCGCATGACTATAAACAGCAATTTGACCGGGTTGAGTCACGATGAAGTCTTTATGATCATCATTATTCACATCTACCGCAATCAGTCCGCCACTAGGTTCTTCTTGTGACGGTAACTCTAATTGGATAGTCTGAGCGGAGATCTCTGAATCAGCGAAAGCAACGGGTTTAGTTTGAGTTTGAGTGGGATATCCCCAGCCCAACAAACCTAAACTCATCAAAACAATTGCTGTTTTTTGTTGGTGAGTGGTAATTTCAAAAACCATTAAATATAACCTCGCTCTCAGAAATTTTATAGCGCTACGCGCTAGGCAACAGTAAGGTATAGTGGTGTCACTCTAATCGCCACTAAGAAGATGAACGCTTAACGATAACATTCCAACCTCCCGCTAGCAGTCCGCCTAATGCTTTGATATTGC
>JAVLCL010000440.1:0-2930 GCA_031580825.1 Halothece sp. Uz-M2-17 | reverse complement strand
GTATTTAAATGAGTTTGATTATTTTTAACTTCTTCCGCTTCAATCCTGCCATTATTATTATCATCGGCAAAGCGAATAAAATCAATAGGCAATGTAAACTGAACCGCAGCTTTTTGCTGAGAAATTTTAATATCAGCCAGTGATAAATCATTCACATGAGCAACCGTTTTTGAGGCGAAAATTCCCGAAAGGAATAAGGTTACCGCAAATCCCAAACATCCCCAAATCAAACCTTTCCATCGTCTCATTTTTATGTTTTACCTTGCGACAGCTATCATTCTATTTTTTCAGCTAACCGGTAATCCCTCACTGGTCACTGCGATAAACACCAATTCCGTTGTGAATCCGAGCACTGGTTGCAGGAGAACGATTAATCAACTCGCCACCGAGATAGAGAGAGGTAGAACTTCCCCCATCAAGATTGAGGGCTTCAATCGCACCCAGACGCTTGAGAATAGCGGTTGATTCTGTAAGAGTTGGTCCCTTTCTCCCTAAACCATCGCCCATGGCTACTAAGAGAATTTTACCTTGTCGGGTGAGCGCGATCGCGCTGCGATGAGCTTTTTGATTAATAAACGCACGACTAAAGTTTTCCCCGGCTGCATCTAACACCACTCGTCCATTTTTGATTAGCAAAGGACCCGCAGCCAAAATATTCGGATACCGATCAAAATCGCTTGGGAAACTTTGACCGCTCAGTTGTAATGAAGTTCCGACTCGAAAAGCAGAAGCCAGTTCAGACTTTTTGCGAATCGTTAACACATAGCCATTACTGGGAATGGGGATGGGCTGATTACGATTTCCTGTAACTAACTGTTGTACCCGCTCATTTTCGACCACAACCACCGTTTCGCCAGCAGTGAGGGGAGTGTAAGTCACGCCCCAAGTAGGCGTATAACGCGCAATTCCAGACTGCACATAGCCACTGTTAAGGGCTTGTAGAGAGAACGTTTGTCCGTTGCTGGTGCGGAGAGTTTCTTCGTAGCGCAATCGATCCATAATCATTTGTCCTTGATTATCCCACGCGATCGCGCCTCGATTTAAAATCGGACTGGAATACCACTGTCCCTCTCGTTTAATCGCCCCAAGGGGTAATTTCGTATCCCGATTAAAAAAACCACCATTAATCGCGATCGGCACTTGATTTTCTTTCCCTGTATTTGCCAAACGAGCAATTCCTTGCATTTGCTCAGGATTACTCCAAATGGGGGTTAAATTCAAGTTTCCTAAACGAGGTTCTAATTGCAACCATTTCACTGCAAACGTTCCATCCGCAGTGGAAATATAATCTTGTCGCCAATCGACTCCCTGCGCCCAACGAATTTGTTTAGATTGGACATCATCAGAGCGTAAATCAATCACTAAACGGGCGGGATTGGCTAAAGTGCTCACACGCAAGTTTAAATCCTCTGGTAAATTAATCTCAAGTTGGGTTTGTTGGCGATCCGCTTTTACGACTAATCGAGAGGAATTGGTTGATTTCCCTGTTACTTTAGTCTCTGCTGTGGTTTCTGGAGAAAACTTTTGACTAATCGAAGTTGGGGTCAAAGCAGGAAGGGTTAAGGTCGCTTTTTCCCGTCCTTCTTTCGTATTCCAAAGCAGAGGGCGATCAAGATCCACAACAATGCGTTCCCCCCAAGATTGTTTTCCGATCCGAATATTCTGCACTTGAGCGAGAGTCGTCGTGATATCTAACTGATTCCCCACCACCGATAATTGTTCCGTCGTTTCTCTTAAAATTGGCGTGAGATCAAGATAGCGATTCGCTTGTAAATGTTGCGCACTCAACCGATAAGCAGAACGATTATCTCCCCCAAACCACCACACCGGTTGCACTTGCGGATTATTGCTACTGAGTAATTCTAAACCCAGTCGTTGTTGGGCTGCGGTATCACTAATACCGAGATGAGTCTCTCCATTGGCTTCCCATTGTCGCCAACTAATCGGGAGTTGATCCCCATTAAAAATAATTTCTTCTCCCTGACGCAAAACATTTACCCCAGAAGAATTGGATTGAGCATTACTAACCGTTGTCATCAAAATGCAGACGAGAACAGTAACTAATCCGAGTCCAATTTTAGAAAATTGCCGATGCCATTTCATTTATAAACCTCAATAAGCAGCGATATTGTTTCGGTTGATCTTAATAAGATAATGACTATTTAATAATTGAGTAATTTCTGATAAATTTTTATGAAACAAAGCAATACAGTTTATATTATTTTTTATCTCTTTAAGATGTTAAGTTTTGAATAAACGAATTAATGAAATAGGTCGATAGCAATATGATATCCATTTCAGTGAGGGAATTAAAAGGGATATTCCTCTTCTAGTTCTGCATGATAACCTTGATTTGTCAACAAGTAATTCCAATTTGTGTCTTTGTGGTTCATCAAAAACGGATAACGGTTCATTATCATTGCAGTGTAAAATCAAATTGGTCTTTTTTTGTCTTAGGAGGTGGGAGTGAGTTATTCGCTTAGGGTTTCCGAAAATTTGAATGATGTGCAATCAATGACACCGGAAGTTTCGGTTATTGTTCCCATTTATAATGAAGTGGAAAGTTTAGAGACTTTAGTGAGCGCGATCGCGCAAACCTTAACTCAGACCCATCGTCCCTACGAAATTATTTGTGTTGATGATGGCTCTCAAGATGGGACAACCGCCCTCCTCAAAGACCTGGCGCAAACCCGCAACGACTTATGCGCGATCATTTTACGACGGAATTATGGGCAAACCCCCGCCATGGCAGCCGGTTTTCATTATGCCCAAGGCAAGTTTATCATCTCGTTGGATGCGGATCTGCAAAACGATCCCACCGATATCCCAGAAATTCTCGCCAAACTAGAAGAAGGGTATGATCTCGTCAGTGGTTGGCGCAAAAACCGTCAAGATGCAGCCCTTACCCGCCTACTCCCTTCAAAAATTGC
>JAVLCL010000439.1:2408-2938 GCA_031580825.1 Halothece sp. Uz-M2-17 | reverse complement strand
GATGTATAGTAAAAACGTTTCCACGCTCTTGCAATATCTGGTGAAAGAAGAACAAATGCAACTGGATTTTGAAGACGATATCATCGACAGCATTTGTCTCACGCACAACGGCGAACTCCGGAGTCAGCGTGTAAAAGACATCTTAGCTGCCAAAACTGAATCGAAAGTCTAAATCAACGAGGAGATTAATTATGGAAACAACACTCATTGCCAGCTTGTTTGTCTTTGTGCTGGCTGCATTTGTAGGCTTTGAAGTTATCAACAAAGTCCCGCCAACGCTACACACGCCCCTCATGTCTGGGGCAAATGCCATTTCTGGAATTACGGTCATTGGGGCGGTTCTCATCGCCGGAGCCGGTGGTAACAGCACAGTGACAACCACCATGGGCTTCATTGCGGTCATTCTCGCCACAATCAATGTGGTGGGTGGCTTTTTAGTCACAGACCGTATGTTACAGATGTTCAAAAAATAAGGAGGCTTAATCGTCAGTGAACGACTTAACAGCAGTTTTACCTACAGGGATTCAAAT
>JAVLCL010000439.1:0-2398 GCA_031580825.1 Halothece sp. Uz-M2-17 | reverse complement strand
TTTTTAATTGCTGCATCCCTATTTATTCTCGGCTTAAAGAAACTCGGTTCTCCAGCAACCGCCCGTAACGGAAATGTTTTATCCGCAGCAGGAATGCTTCTCGCCGTTGTCGTTACCCTGCTGGATCAACAAATTCTCAATTACCAATGGGTTCTCATCGGAGTTGCCGTTGGTTCCGTGATTGGTGCGATTATTGCCAAAACCGTTGCCATGACAGCAATGCCCCAAATGGTCGGCTTCCTTAATGGATTAGGAGGGGCTGCCTCAGCATTAGTTGCGATGGGCGAATTTTGGCGATTAGTCCACTCCGAAGCAGGGGTTCCCCTAGATGCAACGATTACCGTTATTCTCGGTATTTTTATCGGTGGGGCAACACTTACCGGCAGCTTAGTTGCCGTGGGTAAGTTACAAGGGATTATTACTGGGAAACCCGTCACTTTTCCTTTACAACAACCCATTAATATTGTCATCGCGGGTGCATTTGTTGTCAGTAGTGCCTTCTTAATTATCAACCCTGCGGATCAAGCTGCGTTCTTTGCCATGATTGGGCTTGCCAGCTTGTTTGGAATCCTCTTTGTGCTTCCCATTGGTGGGGGCGATATGCCCGTTGTGATTTCGCTTTTAAACTCTCTGTCTGGTTTAGCTGCGAGTGCTGCGGGTTTCGTGGTCATGAACAATATGCTGATTATTGCAGGGGCGTTAGTCGGTGCATCCGGTTTAATTCTTACCGAAATCATGTGTAAAGGTATGAACCGCTCCTTGATTAGCGTTCTCTTTGGCGCGTTTGGTGGCGGTGAATCCAGTGGGGTTCCCGGTGCTGGCGGTGCTGATTTAGGCGATAAAGTGGTTCGTAGCATTGGTTCCGAAGAAGCTGCAATGATGCTGCGCTATGCCCGTTCTGTGGTGATTGTGCCCGGTTATGGGATGGCGGTTGCTCAAGCCCAGCAAGCGATTCAGGAGTTAGCAATTCTTCTCGAACAAGGAGGGGTTGAGGTTAAATATGCCATTCACCCCGTTGCAGGAAGAATGCCTGGACACATGAACGTTTTATTGGCGGAAGCGAATGTTCCTTATACACAACTGTATGATATGGATGACATTAACCCCCAGTTTGAACAAACTGATGTGGCGTTAGTCGTCGGGGCAAATGATGTGGTGAACCCTGGTGCACGTCATGATGCCGGTAGCCCGATTTACGGTATGCCCATTTTAGAGGTGGATAAGGCAAAACAAACCATCGTCATTAAGCGGAGTTTGGGAACGGGTTTCTCTGGAATTCAGAATGAACTCTTCTTTAAAGATAAAACGACAATGCTCTTTGGAAGTGCCAAAGATACGTTGACGCAGTTGGTTTCGGAAGTGAAACAACTTTAAAACCAATTGAATAATTGCTTGAAACGCTCCAGTTTAAAACTGGGGCTTTTTTTTATTTTCTCTTACATTGATCGTCTCAATGAATCAGGAAAAATGCCAATCTCTTGTCTAGATTGAGTTTAGGAGGAGAGGACATTATCTTCTTCGAGATACCCTTTTACATCTTCAACAATCGCTTTTGCAATCTGATCGAAATCAATTTCTGCAATGGCAACGTTGAGGAGTTCCGAATAAAATCCTGATATATTCGGTTTATTTTTCTTGATATCTGCTTCAATGGCTCGGGCTAATTCATTAATATCATTATGACATTCAGTTGCCAGCTTACGATAAAATTGTTCTTCGAGTTCATTATGCTCGGCAATAATATAATCCCAGAAAGCAGATGTTTGATAATTTTTCCAACTATTAAAACTCATTTTTTTGCTCCTCATCATGGATCTTAATTCTAACAAATTGATCGGAGTTTCAGAAGTTCTGATGAGTTTTTACAGACGAATTTTCCTTGTGTTGCGATTGAAATAACCCATCCTTAATGACAATTCCAGATGAAAACATGACTCATCGAGATTTATTTGCTCACAGCGCGATCGCGCAACTGCCGAAAATTTTAACGCTCCTGGATCGTAACCCCCATAGTCCTACCTATGGCTGCTTTGACCGCAATTTTTGGCACTATAAAATTATTGATTTCCCCAGTGGGATGGCGCAAGAGTTTGTTTATCCCCTTGCCCTTGCTTATGACATCAATTGTCCGAATAATCCTTTCTACCAGAAACCGGCTCTCAAGGAATGGGTAGAAGCAGGGTTGCTTTTTGCGGTGCAGAGTAGCCATAACAATGCTTCCTGTGATGACTATTTTCCCTTTGAACAAGCAGCAGGAGCAACAGCATTTTCTCTACTGGCGGGGTTGGAAAGTTACCAACTGCTGGGTTTGCACAATTATACCCTGCTCAAATTCTTTGAAAAGCGAGCCGACTGGTTAGCTCATCATGAAGAAAGTGGTCGTCTCTCTAACCATCAC
>JAVLCL010000438.1:0-2946 GCA_031580825.1 Halothece sp. Uz-M2-17 | reverse complement strand
TGGATTCAGCGGCGATCGCAGCGAAGGGGTATAAACTTGATAACGATTGCGTCCTTGCTGTTTCGCGCTATACATTGCCGTTTCCGCATTGAGCAATAAAGTTTCGGCATCAGTCCCGTCGTAGGGGCTAATCGCCACCCCCCAACTTGCCTTAACATAAACTTCATGCCCTAAGAGGGGGAAAGGATCTTGAAAACAATCAGCAATTAAACGAATGGTTGCTTCTAATTCTGCACTGTCTAGGTGATTCAGATTCCGGAGCAAAATCACAAATTTATCACCATGCCAATGAGCGATAAAGGGATTATTCTCAGTGACATGAAGTTGGAGACGGTCTGCAACCCGTTGTAAGAGTTGATCTCCTGCGGTATGACCTAGCGTGTTATTTACTTGTTGGAAGCGGTCTAAGTCAAGAAATATAATTGCCAAAAGTTCATTAGTTGTTTTCTGCTCATGGGTTAGTAATTGCAAGTGTTCGGTAAAGAGGCTGCGATTCGGGAGTTGAGTAACAGCGTGATAGTTTTCTTGAAAATTGACCGCAGTGGTTAACGCTTGTTGCTGAAACCGATCTGTTAACAGTTGCGCGATCGCGCAGCCTAACTTAACATCTTCTGTCGTCCAGTTTTGGCGAGCAGAGAGTTTAACTTCCTCTTTCCAACCGGCAAAAGAAGATCGTAAGTGTTTCATCTCTTCAGGATTTTTGGGCGGACGACCCGCCCACCAAATGGTTTTTGGTTGATTGTGGCGAAAAATCGTTAAATATCCCTCTCGATATGACCGAGAATATAACGGCAGTACCAACCCCACATAAGGTGTAATCAAATCTAAATCAAGATTATAAACAGATAAAGAACAATCCACTTCTTCTAAATAAACTTGTTCACAGGAGTGTAAATTGTTTTGCCATACCAGTGTCTCTTCCAAGACAACTGGATACTCGCTCACTTGTTGCAATACCCTGAAATTGGGTTGTTCTCCAGTCTGATAAACCTGTTTTTCCCCAGAAAAGTGTTGTAAGTAGATGCGTCCACCACATCCGTCTAAGTGAACCACCACTTCTTCTAAAATCTGCTGTAGGGGCAACTCATCACCTTCCCCTTGAATAAGCTCTCGCAACAGTTTTAGTGTTTCTTCTCGATGTAATAGAGCTTTTTGACACTGTGATAATTGTTCCGTTGTGATCAGTAGAGTGAGACGTTCACTCAATAACTCCAGCATTGATAAGTGACTTCTTTGCCAAACCCGATTCGATTGATGGTGAATTAATAGTAAGCCCCACAATTCCCCACGAATAATAATCGGATAGGTCAAACTTGCTTTAATATCTAATTGTCTTAGGTATTCGAGATGACAAGGAGAAGCATCAGTGTAAATTACATTTTCTTGACTATAAGGAAACTGTTGAAATTGTCGGCCCCAATCAACATCAACTGCAATCCGAATCCGTTGCTCTAAAAATCGGTCACGAGCAACCTGTGGAATATCAGAAGCTGGAAACCGCAAGTGTAGTAAAGAGGGAAGAAGTTGATCAGAAGATAATGCTTCTGCAACCACTTCACCACTACCATCTTCTAAGAATTGATAAAGGTTAACGCGATCAACCTCTAAAAACTCCTGAATGTCTTTGAGTGTGCCTTGAATCCGATTTGATATAAAACTGAAATCACTCTTCATCTTCAGGTTGTTCGTTACCCTTGCCATCACTGAGTCTTGCGGTTAAGTCTGTTGAAAGAATGTGTTGTCAGACACCTTTTACCATTCTAGCGATCTCTTAAGATCGCTGTCGGATATTTGTTTTCTATAACGATGGCAAGGTCGGGCTATAACTTTTCTCCACTCAAGACAAAAATTGGATCAACCGCAGCAAAAACTTGTGTTGTTCCTCGATTTTCTAAGCGATTGACAGAGGATTGCACCACTTCGATATTACGAGCTTGAAGTTTGGCAAACCCTTCCGAAAGCCGATATAAACTTTCTAAATTATTGGCGACCGCCACCACACGACCCTGCGGTTGAATATAATCCCATACTTGTTCTAAGATTTTATGAACATCGCGCCCTCCTTCTAAACAGACGCGATGAGGAAGTTCGGGTAACTGATCCAAACAAGTGGGTGCAACCCCTTGAATAACTTGTACATTTTTAACGCCGAAACGAGTACAATTATGTTGAATTAAATCCACCACTTCTTCATCTCGTTCCACGGCAAAAATACGAGCTTCTGGACAAAGTAACCCCGACTCGACGGGAATTGTCCCAGTTCCCGCACCAACATCCCACAACACAGAATTGGGTTCCAATCGTAAATAAGAAATTAATAATAATCTTACCTCTCGCTTCGTCAGGGGAATCCCTGGAAGTCTTTCAAATAGATGATCAGGAATGCCAGGACTTTTATAGGGCCAAATCGAAGAAGCCATATTGATAATGAGTAATTAAAAATTGATAATCAATAAGAAATAATTGATAGTTTATAGGTGGTTACTGAATATTTTTCCCCAAATCCCTTTCCCTCCCTACTTATTGTCCATTGTGTCTTCTTGCTTGTCAATTGGCTAAGGAGGACTGTTCAGGCTAGAATAAAAGTTTGTAGTCGGCAGCAATTCTGAAATTATTGACTGAATTATGAACTGGTGGCGTAAACTCAAAAAGAATTCCCTCGCCCGTTTCGGGGCTTCTCTCCTCCTCCTCTTTTATTTAACCGTAATTGCTGCTGATTTTGTTGCCCCTTATGATCCCTATACTTCAGAAGCGAATGGGTCTTTACTTCCTCCCACAGAGATTTACTGGCGTGATCAGCAAACCGAAGAATGGATTGGTCCTCATGTCTATCCCACTGAACAAGGTCCAGTTAATTTAGAGACTGGAGAACGGGAACTGTTAGTGAATTTTAATCAGCCTTCACCGCTGCAATTATTTGTTAGCGGTCACTCTTATCAAAGTTTA
>JAVLCL010000437.1:0-2954 GCA_031580825.1 Halothece sp. Uz-M2-17 | reverse complement strand
TTCAGCCCTACTCGGGTGATCCCATGTCCAATGATGTTGAACTAGAGTGGTAATTCCAACGAACTATTCTTGTTGTTATGAGCAGTAACAAGCCTGCATAAGCGGGCTTTATTTTGTATTTTTTATGATTACAGTCACGGGAAGAATTGAAAAAAAAGAGGTTGGAATTGGGGCATGGGCTTTAGTTACCGATGATGGAAAAACTTATGAATTAAGAAACCCTCCTCATGATCTTCGTCAACCTCAACAACGAGCAGAAGTAACTGGAACCATTAGAAATGATGTGATGAGTGTGGCAATGATTGGGGAAATCTTGGACGTTGATTCCTTTACTCTTCTTTAAACTAAACTGCCATTTGTTAAAGATTTAATGAGAAAAAAGAGAGTTCTGTAAAGAAGTATGAGGAAGGTAAGGCAAGCAACAAGCGCGAATTGAGAGAACTGGTATTATCAGCTACATTCCCTCACTTAAGTAGGGGAAATACCAAAACATGAGATGAAAGGGTTTTAAGTCATGCCATTTACAATTGATTCAGCCCGTAATATTTTCCCAAATACCTTGGCTGCTGATGCGGTTCCGGCGACCATCGCAAGATTTGAGCAGTTAAGTGCAGAAGACCAGTTAGCCTTAATTTGGTTTGCTTATTTGGAAATGGGTAAAACCATTACCATTGCAGCCCCAGGGGCTGCTAGTATGCAGTTTGCCGAAAGAGCCCTCAATCAAATTCGACAAATGAGTTTCCAAGAGCAATCGCAAGCCATGTGCGACTTAGCGAATCGAGCGGATACAGAAGTTTGTCGAACTTATGCCACTTGGTCACCCAATATTAAACTCGGTTTCTGGTACAAACTGGGACAATGGATGGAAGAAGGCATTGTGGCTCCCATTCCGAAAGGCTATCAACTTTCGGCTAACGCATCCGCTGTCTTACAAGCCATTCGCGGTTTAGAGTCCGGTCAACAAATTACCGTCTTACGGAATTGTGTGGTAAACATGGGGTTTGATCCCAAGAAAATGGGAAGTTATACGCCTGTGAGTGAGCCAGTTGAGCCTCCGAAAGAACTCTCCAAACAAGAGCAAGTAACCATTGCAGGGGTTACGAGTCCCACGGTGTTGGCTTATATGAACAATATGAATGCCAATAACTTTGATGCGTTAATTGAGTTGTTCCTTTCTGATGGCGCACTCCAACCACCTTTTCAACGTCCGATTATTGGCAAAGATTCAATTTTACGCTTCTTTAAGCAAGAATGCCAAAATCTGAAACTCTTACCCGAAACAGGTGTAGCAGAACCAGCAGAGGATAATTATACTCAAATTAAAGTCACAGGTAAGGTACAGAGTCCTTGGTTTGGGGCAAAAGTGGGGATGAATATTGCTTGGCGTTTCTTACTTGATCCTAATGACAAGATCTTCTTTGTCGCGATCGATTTACTCGCTTCTCCCAAGGAATTAATGAACTTTGCTCGTTAAAGCAAATGATTAATTGTAGTAATTTGATTTTAACGGGAGCTTTTTTTTAGTGAAGAATGCTCCTTTTTTTAGATTGATTCATTTGGGATTCTAATTGAAACCATAGACAGTTTCAGATCGGTTTGATAAGCTATAGATTCACTTAAACTTTAGATGGGATCATGTCAACGACGGAAAATCAGTGGTCTAGTGTAGAAAAAGAAATTGCTCAGGTTGCTTTAGAAAAAGCGCGATCGCGCGAAATAGAAACTCTAATCGAAACTGTGCGTGCTGCCAGTTCTTCAATCACTACTCTAGATGATATGTGGCGTTTACACGATTTTCTCAGTTCTAAACGACATGAACTTGATGGTAAATATGATGATCGCGAGTCAGTGTTAATCTTTGTTTTCTCGCAACTGGTGAAAGAAGGATGGCTGAGTTTAGAAGAACTCGATGGTTTAAGCAGTGATAAAATCTCGAAGTTAAAGGCTTTAGGACGAATGTAGAAGGTAACCCTGAGGCTACCCTCCACTAACCAATCGACATCAGAGTCCTTTTAGACGCTTTTGTCCTCAATCACGCGATCGATGATGCCATATTCCTTGGCTTCTTCAGCAGACATAAAGTAATCACGGTCTGTATCTTTTTTGATTCTTTCCACGGTCTGACCCGTATTATCTGCCATAATCTTGTCAAGTTGTTCACGAATACGAAGAATTTCTCTCGCTTCAATCTCGATATCCGTGGCTTGTCGTCTTCCTTGTGTTCCTCCCATCGGTTGGTGAATCATAATTCTAGAGTGAGGAAGCGCAAGACGTTTTCCTTTTGTTCCGGAAGATAACAAAAATGCTCCCATCGACGCTGCAATTCCCACACAAATGGTTACAACTTCTGATTTAATATGCTGCATGGTGTCATAAATTGCCATGCCTGCACTAACAGAACCACCAGGGGAATTAATATAGAGATAAATCGGTTTGCTGGGGTCTTCAGAATCGAGGTAAAGCATTACCGCGATCACTTGGTTCGCTAAACTATCGTTAATTCCCCGACCGAGGAAAATAATCCGTTCCCGATAGAGACGATCATAAATATTCACCCAATCACTGTAGGGTTGACCGGGCATCTGATAGGGAACTCTAGGTACACCAATGGGCATAAACTTTGTCCTTTGTTCTTAATTCGTTACGGATAGGGATGGTTAGAGTCAATGATTCTTTAGAGAGGGATTCGGTTCAGATTAACTGAGAACTCCTGCTGTAGAAGGTAGTTCTTTTGTGCTTTCGAGAACGCGATCAATCAGTCCATATTCTTTAGCTTCTTGAGGACTGAGATAGAACATCCGGTCAGAGTCTTTGGCAATTTTTTCCGCAGGTTGACCTGTATTTTTGGATAAGATCTCCAACATCGCTTGTTTATTTGCTAAAACTTCTTTGGCGCGAATTTGAATATCCGTGGCTTGTCCCTGTGCTCCCTGACGCGGTTGATTAAGAATAAT
>JAVLCL010000436.1:0-2960 GCA_031580825.1 Halothece sp. Uz-M2-17 | reverse complement strand
ATTCTGTGATGTTCCCGTAGAGTCAGTGGTGACTGCTCAAGATGCCACCAGCATTTATGAAGTGCCGTTAATTTTAGAAAAAGAAGGCTTAGCACAACAAACCCTTGAATTATTAGCCCTTGAACAACGGCAACCGGACTTACGTCAGTGGCAAACGTTAGTGGAAAATATGGCAAGTCCGAAACAAGGCATTGAAATCGCGATCGTGGGTAAATATATTCAACTGAGTGATGCTTATCTCTCTCTTGTAGAAGCCCTTCGTCATGGCGCGATCGCGCTGGGTAGTGAAATTAAATTGCGTTGGGTCAATGCCGAAGAAATTGAAGAAAATAGTCCTGAAACCTATCTCAAAGATGTCAGTGGCATTATTGTTCCGGGTGGGTTTGGCATTCGTGGCATTGAAGGGAAAATTCAAGCCGTTGAATATGCCCGCACGCAAAATATTCCCTTCTTAGGACTCTGTTTAGGAATGCACTGTGCTGTTGTGGAATGGGCGCGAAATATCGCTAACCTCGAACAAGCCAGTAGTGCAGAATTTGATCCCGATACCCCCAACCCCGTCATCAACTTGCTGCCAGAACAACAAGATGTGATTGACCTTGGCGGAACCATGCGTCTTGGTTTATATCCCTGTCGTTTAAACCTAGATAGTCGTGCTTATAGCTGTTATCAACAGGAAGTCATCTATGAACGTCATCGTCACCGCTATGAATTTAATAATGCCTATCGTAGCCTTTTCCTAGAAAGTGGATATGCCATTGGCGGAACGTCTCTTGATGGTCGTTTAGTGGAAATGATTGAACGCAGTGATCATCGTTTCTTTGTTGCCACCCAATTCCATCCTGAATTCCGGTCTCGTCCGAATCAACCACATCCTCTATTTTTAGGATTTGTGGAAGCAGCAATGGAACAATATTCTTTTGATATTGTCCCCTCCGTTTCCAAAAAAACAGTGCAAGAAATGCAAGTCGGAATGGACAAAAATGTTCCCGCGGAAGTAATTAAGTGAACTACCCCAACCTGCGATCACGAGGTTGGGGCTTCCTACCCATCAAACTGCGAGACAGTAGAAGTCTTACGACCTCTATTATCCCGACTTACATTTGGGCGATAGGCGATCTCCCCCGTTCCAGAGGTGCGGAATGCACCGCCGCGTTCCTGCGGGAATCGAATTCCCGCAGGGTCGGCGGATATAATTCGCACTCCTTCATCTCGAATGTTTTTGGCAGCGTTGATATCGTGATCGTGCTTAGTTCCACACTTTTCACACTGCCAACTTCTAATATCAAGTGGAAGGCTTCTGAGTTCCAGTTTGGATCTTAGCCCCCTTTCGCAAATGGGTTAACTCATTTTTTGATCAGGCTAATGATCTGTGAGAGGAGAGTTCTTGCTATGATAGGTACTCACCAATGATTGCAGTTGACTTGAGAGTGACTCTTATAAGTCTGCTGCTATTTTCCCATTCATCTCATTTTTGTAAGTTAGCGACTGATGCTCAAACATACGTTATCCGTTTTGGTGGAAGACGAAGCAGGGGTTTTGACCCGTATTGCGGGTTTATTTGCAAGACGAGGCTACAACATCGAAAGTCTTGCGGTCGGACCTGCGGAAAAAGAAGGTATTTCTCGGATTACCATGGTAGTTCCTGGAGATAATCGCACCGTTGAACAGTTAACAAAACAACTCTACAAATTAATTAATGTCCTCAAAGTCCAAGATGTGACGCAAGTTCCTTCTGTGGAACGGGAATTGATGCTGATCAAAGTCAATGCGACTGCCTCGGGGCGAGCGGAAGTGATTGAACTTGCTCAAGTCTTCCGCGCGCGAGTCGTGGACATTTCAGAAGATACGCTGACCCTAGAAGTAGTGGGTGATCCTGGAAAAATGGTTGCAATTATTCAAATGCTCAGTAAGTTTGGCATTCGGGAAATTGCTCGTACTGGAAAAATTACTTTAACTCGGGATTCAGGCGTAAATACAGAATATCTCAAGTTAGTGGAAACGGTTTCCAGCCAATCCTAAGCAGGAATTGTTGAGTCGTCCATCTTCGAGGTGAATGCTACGGTCAGCAATATCTAAAATTCTGGTGTCATGGGTAACGATAAGCACAGCACAGCCTTGTTCTTTAGCCAAGCGTTGCATGATTTCGACCACTGTCCGTCCCGATTGACTATCTAAAGCAGCAGTGGGTTCATCGGCGAGAATCATTTTTGGGTGACTGACTAAGGCTCTAGCAATGGCAACTCGCTGTTTTTGTCCTCCAGAAAGATAGTGCGGATGATAGTGAGCGCGATCGCGCAATCCCACTCCACTTAACATCTCGAAGGAACGCTCTTCTGCTTCTTTTTTCGACACAGGATGCAATTCCATTGCCATCTGTACATTTTGCTGCGCCGTGAGACAATTTAACAAGTTATGTCCTTGGAAGATATAGCCAATGTAACGGCGAACCGCTACCAGTTGCTTTTTGGTTGCACCGACTAACTCTTTTCCAAAAACCTTTAAACTCCCGGTTTGTGCAGATCGTAAACCACCAATCAGCGTCAATAAAGTTGTTTTTCCAGATCCAGAAGGACCTGTCATCATAACAATTTCTCCAGAATTAATACTTAAATTAATATCAAATAAGGTTTGTTTTTTCAGGTTTCCATCTCCGTAGAAATGAGAAAGATTTTGTAAGGAAATGAGGGGTTCGTTTTTCATCTTTTTTCCTAAAAGATATCTGCTGGATCAGCTTGTTTGAGTCGTCGCACCGCGATTGCGCCCGAAAAGACACACATTCCAACCGTTAAAATAAAAACTGTTCCTAAGCGAGTCACTGTCATAAAAATCGGTAAACCCGTTGCTTGTAAGGTTAAAGCATACATCAAAGTAGCGAAACTTGCACTGGGAATAAACCCTAAAACTGCTAAAATTAATGCCTCTTGAAAAACTAATTTTAGAAAATACCGATCACGATA
>JAVLCL010000435.1:0-2976 GCA_031580825.1 Halothece sp. Uz-M2-17 | reverse complement strand
AAATTAAAAGAAATCAACTACGAAAAAGAAAAAAGTAAGAAAAAAAAGAAAACCCCTTTCAAATCGAAATCCTAATATTGGGTTCAAGTTAAATTCTTGATCTCATTTTTTCTGCTTAAATATTAAGATAAGAGAACACTCTTGTCGTGGACATAAACACTCTAAACACGGATTAGTCGTCGTGCCGAAAATAGGCATCATCTACAACGATAATAAACCTGTTGCTTGTGACATTGCGAACCAAGTGCAAGCACAATTTCAAGAACAAGGATGGGACGTTGCTCTCGCCACGGGCGTGGGTGGACTCTTGGGTTATGCCAGTCCAGACAGCCCTGTTTGTCATACTCCTATGGATAAATTAATTCCTCCCGGCTTTGATGAAACCATGAAGTTTTGTCTGGTCTTGGGCGGAGATGGCACTGTTTTATCCGGCTTCCGCCAGTTAGCACCTTATGGAATTCCTTTGTTGACGGTTAACACGGGACATATGGGGTTTTTGACGGAAACTTATGTCAATCAACTCTCCTCGGCTCTAGAAGAAGTACTAGCGGGAAACTATACCGTCGAAGAACGTTCCATGATTACCGTACAGGTGATGCGGGGTGAAGAATTACAGTGGGAAGCTCTCTGTTTAAATGAAATGGTACTGCATCGCGAACCGATGACCAGTATGTGTCATTTTGAAGTCATTGTGGGTCATCATGCCCCAGTTGATATCGCAGCCGATGGCATCATTGTTTCCACTCCCACAGGTTCCACTGCTTACTCTCTGAGTTCTGGGGGTCCTGTGGTAACTCCAGACGTGCCTGTTTTACAGTTAGTTCCCATTTGCCCTCATTCGCTAGCGTCTCGGGCGTTAGTTTTCTCGGATCGCGAACCGATTATTATTCACTCAGCGAGTGATGATCATCAGTTAGTGATGGTAGTGGATGGGAATGGCGGGTGTTATGTACAGCCGAAAGATGTGGTTCACATTGCGCGATCGCGCTACTCTGCTTATTTTATTCGTCTGCAACGCCCAGAATTTTTCCGTGTTCTCCGAGAAAAACTGGGTTGGGGACTCCCGCATATCGCCAAACCAACATCGGTCGAGTTACCGTAGGGTTAGTGTCTCACGGAGACAACATCCGATGTCTATCTCTCAGTCGTCAGTTTTACTCGTTGAAAATGATCAACAGTTGGCGCAAGTCGTCAGTTTAGATTTAACCAAGGCAGGTTATACCGTTACCATTGCCAGTCATCCTGATCAAGCCAAACCCCAGTTTGAAGAATTGCAACCTGCGTTGGTGGTCATTGATCAAGCTCATTTTGGGGAGGAAGGGTTAACCTTATCTCGTCAGTTACGGGGACATAATAACCCCGTTTTGATCGTACTATTTATGAATGAAGATACTTTAAAAGATCGCACTGCTTGTTTAGAAGCAGGTGCAGATGACTATATCTTGCTTCCTTATCAAAGTGATCGATTCTTAGACTTAGTTCAACTGTATCTTCAACCTGCCACAACTGCCCCTGAACAACTTCAATTTAGTGATTTAGTTCTCGATTTATCCCATCGCTGTGCCAACCGCAACGGACGTAAAATTGAGTTAACGGTCAAAGAATTTGAACTCCTCAAATATTTGATGTCTCATCCTGGAGAAGTTCTCACCCGAGAACAAATTCTTGATAATGTCTGGGAAGATAATCATGGGGGAGAATCGAATGTCATTGAGGTCTATATTCGCTACTTACGCCTCAAAATCGAACAAGGGGGATATAAACGACTCATTCAAACTGTGCGGGGTGTGGGCTATGTCTTACGGGAATCTTAGTGAGCACTTCTCCTACACAGTGAAGTCCTAGTAATATTACTGGTTTGTCTTCAGTAGTTCAACTCGAAAAATCTGATAATGACCAATTTTTCCCATAGGTTGAAGATTGATTTCTCCATGATTCCAGATCCAACTCTTTTCAAGATGAATCAACGGCGACATGGATTGAATCTGAGCCAGTATTTTTTGCCGAAGACTGTCTTGGGGCAAAGATTTTAAAGTTTCCTCGATATTCTCAATCGGAAACGTATAACCATAACCAATATAAAATTTTATACCTTCTAGTGTGCTAACTTGATTGAAATTACGTAAGATACGATTAGGGTAGTTTTTTTCTTGGAAATTCTGCCAAGAGACGAACTGATCTCCTGTGAGGTTTTGGTCTTCATAAACACTGAAGACGGGTAGATTCGGATATGTGACTCGAAGGTAATGAAAATCTGTGTATTGCCACGGTATAAGTATTGAAAAGGGTTGATCGCCTGCCTCACTCTGGATCTTTTGCCTAACTGCTTCAAATTGATCGATTCGTACTTCATGGGCTGTAAAGGGTTGGGCAAGTGCTGCAGTTACAATCAAGGCAGCGATCGCGATTGCTGATATACTTCGACGAACGATTAAAGGCGTATGCCTTGACAGGCGGTGCATCTGTATCTTGAAACTATCTAGGGCAAGCCAAACCACTCCCGCAAGGGGGATAAACCCTGGCATCAGATAACGGACTTCAACCCGAGGCACAGCGACCAGAAAGGGTACGGTTGCCAAAATAAACCATACGACCATAAACCATTTCCATCGTCGATGAGTACTCAGTAACGCTAGTGGCAGCGTTAAGAAAAGTAAGCCACAAGTTAATGAAAGATGGAATAACTTAGCAATGAGGGGTTCACTGGCTTCGCTTGCAACTGACATAAACGCTAAGAACTTACCCAATGGAACACCAATAACCAGCAACACCGATCCAAATATAGTGATGGCAGCGATACTGACAACGACTAAGCGCCATAGGACATCGCGAAATGACCATCGATATCCGCCAAACAGCAGCAGAGTTCCAGACATTGAGATAAACTGCCATGCTAGGATATGTTTGGTTAGCCCAGTCAATGCTAGACAAACAGCAGAGAGAACGAGCCAACGGAATGCCTTATACTCTAGCGAT
>JAVLCL010000434.1:0-2981 GCA_031580825.1 Halothece sp. Uz-M2-17 | reverse complement strand
GTGGTTGCAGTTCCGATGAGAAGGGGAATCGTTTGAGCATCATTCCAGCCTTGTTGTAAGACATCAATTAATTCTACCCCTCCAGCTAAAATAATCGTGGGAATGCCCATTAGTAAAGCAAAACGGGCTGCTGTGGGACGATCTAAGCCCATAAATAACCCTGCGGTAATGGTAATGCCGGATCGTGATGTGCCTGGAATTAAAGCTAATGCTTGCGCCACTCCCATCAGAATGGCATCAAGGGGCTTGAGATTTTTTTCTGCGCGATCGCGCTTTCCGATCCAATCGCCAATCCCTAATAATAAACCAATGCCCACGGAAGTGATCCCAATGGTCGTCATACTGCGTAAAGGAGACTCATCGGTTACAAAGAGTTTCCACAATACGCCACAGACCAAAATCGGAATTGTCCCTAGTAAAATGCCGACAGTTAGGCGTAAATCGCCATTGTGATAATCTTTTTCTCGTATGCCTTGCCAACTTCCTTGTAATAGTTGTTTTAATTCCTGACGGAAATACCAAATAATTGCAGCAATACTTCCTAAATGAATTACCGCAGAAAAAGTAATTCCTGGATCGCCCCAACCTAACGCCACAGGAACGACTTTCAAGTGCGCGCTACTACTAATCGGTAAAAATTCCGTAATCCCTTGTACAATCCCTAAAACCACTGCTTGAAACCAATTTAGCGTTGCTTCCTCCGCCACCTCAACGGTCTGCGCAGAAGCAGTGGGAATCATCAGCCAAAACATGAATCCGCAGAAAAAAAGAAATAATTGGGAAAATAAGTGACGAGAGAAGGTATGCATTTTAAGCAAAATAGGAAAAAACAAATAACCAATCACAAATAACCAATAACCCATCATTTATGCCGTTACCGATTATTTATCATCCTGATTATGTCACACCATTACCCGAAGGACATCGTTTCCCGATGGCAAAATTTAGCCTTCTTCAAGAGATTCTATTAACTGACGGGGTGATTCAATCTCAACAGATTCATCAGCCAGAAATATCTCCGCGAGAGTGGTTAGAATTAATTCATACCCCAGATTATGTTGATGCTTATTGCAATGGCACCTTAGATCAAAAAGCTCAACGACGCATTGGACTGCCATGGAGTCCAGAATTGGTCCGACGCACTTGTTTAGCCGTTGGAGGAACCATTTTAACGGCAAAACTTGCCCTTGAACAGGGAATGGCTTGTAACACCGCAGGGGGAACTCATCATGCGTTTCCAGATTATGGCGCAGGATTTTGCATTTTTAATGACCTTGCTGTTGCACCTGCCGTCATGTTGGCTTTGGGGTTAGTGAAAAAAGTTTTAATTGTGGATCTCGATGTCCATCAAGGAGATGGAACAGCCTTTGTTTTTCAAGATGATCCGCGCGTATTTACTTTTTCTATGCACTGTGGCGATAACTTTCCTGGACGAAAACAGGAAAGCGACCTAGATATTCCATTACCCAAAGGTTTAGATGATGATGGCTATTTACAAATTTTGGCAAAACATTTACCGGAAGTTTTGGATGCGGTTGAACCCGATTTAGTTTTTTACGATGCAGGCGTTGACCCTCATGTGGATGATCGTTTAGGAAAACTTGCCTTGAGTGATCGGGGGCTTTATCGGCGCGATCGAATGGTTTTAAGCACTTGTTTTGCTCAAGACTACCCTACGGCTTGCGTTATTGGTGGTGGCTATAGCGACGATCTAAAAGTTTTGGCGCAACGACACAGTTTATTACATCGGGTAGCAACTGAAGTATTTAATATGATCAGTTGAGTTAATTGATCAGCTTGTTTCTGATTAAGATAGTTATTGAAGCAAGCCCCCTGCTTGCGAGCAGGAGTTGAGACTCCAGAAATAATAGCGGAGTCACTTCTTATTCCAAGCGCGATCGGGGACAATTTCGCGCAAGATAAATAACATGAGCGCGATCGTGAGACAGCCATAGACCCCATGTTCCGGAGAAATAATGGGTTTGTATGAAATTGTGAAATGAGGCTTTGTAGTTGAAGTCATGGTTAGAACTCCTAAATATTGCGATGATTTAGGGGAAAACGACTTTTGATTCCGGCTTTTCTCCCCGATACAAATGCGCTAGGGTTTAACTGGCTTGTACTGCAAACAGGAGTTGTTGGAATTGTTCGAGAATCCAATCACAAAATTCCGCTTTCATCTCCTTGGAAACTTCGGCAGGCTGACCATTGAAATATAATTTCGCTAACGTTTCTAAGGTTGGTTTTGGGTTGGTTGTGACAGGGGTAATCATTCTCGAACTCTCCGTAGCGAGATATCTCCAATCGGCAGTTTGATTCTTTCTAATTCCGTAACTGTTCCCTAGCATCAGCAGCAAGGACTAAACACAATAAAGCAACCGCACTTTGCCATTGTTGACGAATTTGTGTTTCTTCAACTTTATTAAATAAGCCGACAAGACGAGGAATCGCTTGTTCTAACGCAACCGGTGGAACAGGGCGATGTAATTCCACTAAATGCTGAATACTTTCTTGGTTATTCAGAAAATTCGCTACCCAAGTTGTTGTATGGTTCGGATTATCGGGAACTCGCTTAATTTGTAGTTCTTGCTTCAGCCAAACGTAAAAAGCGGGGAGTTGATTTTCTAACACAGATTTAGCGGTTGGTAGCGTTTCTCGCAAAAGAGAAAGATCCAGATTGCCTAATTCGGTTTGAAACTCGTCTTGTTTTGGTAATTCACTCGCATTTAAGGTGAGTAAGTTTTCTACTGTGGATTCTGAAAGATTGAGATGTTGGGTAAAGGTATCGACAGTTGCTTGTGGATTCATTCCTAAATTATTCTCCTTGGGGTTCTACTGCGGATAAGATGAGCCAAAAGGCTAGATTCGTTTTTGCTTCGAGAGCGTGGGGCGCGTGTGCTGGCATATATACCACCACACCTGGCGTTAGTGTGATTACTTCACCATTTAGAGTTAAAGTTCCTTCCCCTTCCATTGCCATC
>JAVLCL010000433.1:0-2990 GCA_031580825.1 Halothece sp. Uz-M2-17 | reverse complement strand
ACGAATAACAAATAACGGTCTTTACCAACCCCTGAACTTTTTCAGCAGACCCTAACTATGTCCTGCTTCCTATAATAGAATTCAAACAACCCAGTCCGTAAGATAACATTTGTCACCCTACCAACTGGGTTGTCTTCTATTTAGAATTCACTCAACCAGAGAAACTAACTTAGTTTGTCGATTCGGCTGTTGCAAATTCTTTGTTTTTATTTTTGCGCGATCGATTGCGACGAGTGAGGGTATTAAATAGCATGACACCGATGCCTTTAATGAGATTCCCTTCCAGTTCTTTGAACAGTTTCATGTTTAAGCCAAATGCATCATTGGCTTCATCAACAATCTGATCTGCTGTAGTTTGGTCAATGGGTAACTCGTTGAGGGCTTGACGATACGTATTCTTAAATTCCTTCTCATCAGAAATTGCCTCAAACTCATAGAAAGAAGTTCCTTCTCCTTCTTCTAAGTTCATCGCCCGTTGGGCAATCCCCTTGAGAATTTGTCCACCGGATAAATCGCCTAAATAGCGAGTGTAAGAGTGCGCGACTAACAATTCGGGTGACTCAGCAGAAACTTCTCGGATGCGCTGAATGTAGGCTTCACCCGCAGGAGAAGGCGAAACCGTATCTCGCCAGTTACTACCAAAATAGTATTGTAAATCTTCTTCTAAACTTTCTTTACGGTTTAACTCAGGAAAGTAAATTTTAGAGACGATGGGATGTTCAGTGTGTTTCGCCATCTCTTCTTCCATCGCAGAATAGACAAAGTAAAGATTTGCGACGAGATTACGATAGGAGTTCTTTTCCACAACTCCCTTCAGGAAACACTTGACAAAGCCGACATTTTCCGCCATCGTATGGGACTTTTTCGTCCCTTCTTTTAACATTGTGGCTAGTTCTACGCTCATATTAAAGTTGTTTGGCTTCAGTAAACGACAAGATCAGTTTTAGGGTTAAAGTCTTAAAAAAGGGCTTAATTAAATTAGCGTAAACGAAACTGAAGATAATTTTCATTAAGAATGGTTAAGAAATCCCTTGATTACAAGGGTTAAAACTCTTAATGGCGGGAATAAGAAGAATTTTTAGCCCAAAATTTGAGGAACGGTTACCACCAGAACAATAACACCACTAATTATCATTAAACCGGCTGGCATAAATTTCTGAGTTTTTAAGAGACGGGCAATAAAGACGATAACTAGGATAGCGGTGATAATCGTAGCAAGAATTAACCCCCAACTTTGCCCGAGAAAACTGGCGATGCCACCAACAAATAATAAAACACCACTAATACTCCCTGAGATTAAAGAAACTTTGCTTCCGGCTGTCTTATAGCCAATGACACCTCCAATAATGGCAAGAAGACCATAGAGGGTGATAGCAATTTTTGCAATTAACATTTTTAATCTCCTTGTGGAAACTGATCCCAAATTTTTGTAATTTGTCTTAAACTTTGATAGTTACCATCACCTAAGATCAAATGATCCACAATGGGCAAACTTAAGAGTTGTCCGCATTGTAATAATTGTTCGGTCAAGGTGATATCTTCTGGGCTGGGTTCAACATTTCCAGTGGGATGATTATGAGCAATTATTGCCCGAGTTGCACCCTGTCGAATAATCTCACGGAAAATATCTCGGGGATGGGCTAAGGTTTCTGTTGCCGTACCAATGGTAATCACTTTTAAGCCTAGAAGTTGATTTTTAACATCTAATAATAAAACTGCAAACCGTTCTTGAGTTTGCCACATTAAATCTTGACTGAGTGCTGCTGCTGCTGCGTCTGGACTATCAATAATTGTGCGTTCATTGGGACGAACTTGATGCGCCCGTTTTCCCAGTTCTACCGCAGCAGAAATCGTCGTTGCTTTTGCCGGACCGACTCCTGGAATTTGCATTAATTCTTGGGGACTGATTTCTCTTAAAACAGTTAGGGGTTCTCGTTGATCGGCACTTAATTGTTGCAGAATATACTGCCCTAAACCCACTGCTGATAATTTTCCTGCCCCTTGTCCTGTTCCGAGTAAAATAGCAATGAGTTCGGCAGTTGCTAAATTTTTCGCCCCCATTTGTAAGAGTCGTTCTCGGGGTCTTTCCGTGGTTGGTAAATCAGCAATTCTTAATGAGTAGTTACTTGTCATTCGTCATTGGTTATTCGTCATTGGTTATTTATCCTTAGCAATTAAAAAATAACCATGATTCCTGATTGTTTTAGAAGCCCATTCCTGCTTTAAATGCAGGACGTTGGGAGAGATTTTCTACATATTTAGCAATACCAGGATAATCAGAAAAGTCCAGTTGTAACATCATTGGCATATAGGCTAAATAAGATCCAACTGCAACATCGGCAGCACTGAATTGATCATCAATGAGATAATCATGTTTTTTGAAATGTTCATTGAGAGGCGGGAAAAGTTTAGGTAATTCTGTTTCCCGATTTTTTTCAATAAAAATGCCGGGTCCTAAAGTGGCATTGGCAAATAAAATCCATTGATTAATTGTTGCTCGTTTTTGTGGGGTTAAGGTTTCGTTACTATATTGTTCTACTAAGTATAAAATAATTGCCCCCGACTCCCATAAATAAAAGCCATTATCTTCAATGGCAGGAACTTTTCCCATGGGGTTAATAGCAAGAAAGTCGGCTTGACGATGTTCCCCATTTTCCATGTCGAGTTCGACAAATTCATAGGGAACATCTAGTTCGGCAAGATACCATCTGATAATTGCAGCACGGCTTCTTTTTTGACCATATAGTTTGAGCATTGTTCTGGGTTTGTTTTTCTTTGTTCTTTTGTTACTCCTATAATTGCCAAAATTTAAGCCTGTTGAGGACAAGCCTAAAAATTGGATCAATTGATTTTAAAACTCAATTCCGGGTTGGGCTTTCACCCCTTGTTCTCGAAAGGGATGTTTAATGAGTTTCATTTCGGTTACTAAGTCTGCTGCTTCAATCAATTCTGTGGGTGCACCGCGACCGGTTAAGATAACGTGAGAGTCG
>JAVLCL010000432.1:0-3002 GCA_031580825.1 Halothece sp. Uz-M2-17 | reverse complement strand
ATTCAGGTTAGGACAGGGTTAAACTCTAAAATCTAGTTATCGTCTAATATTGCCTGTTGCCTAGCGCTATATTTGTTTCATTTTCTCAATTTCCTGATGACAATTGCACCATTTTGTCCACCAAACCCAAAACTTAAAATAAGAGCATTGTTAATCTCGCTGTGCTTCGCCTGTTGAACTAAGTTTAAGTCAAATTCTGACTCCTGTAAGCCCACACAAGGGGGTAACGTTTGGGTTTGTAACGCTTTTAAAGTAAAAGCAAGCGCGATCGCGCCGGAAGCCCCTAAAGTATGCCCGGTTGCGCCTTTCGTGGAACTCACCGCAACATCATGAGGAAATAAGGATTGAATCAACTGTGCTTCTCGTGCATCATTTAATCGGGTGCTTGTCCCATGGGCGTGAATAAAATTCATTTCATGGGGAGAAAGCTGACTCATCTCTAAACTTTTTTGAATTGCTAAACTAGCGCAACGATAATCAGGATCTGGTGCGCTGACATGATACGCATCTGAGGTTAATCCGAAGCCTGTGATTTCTCCATAAATTTGAGCTTTTCTCGCTTGTGCCGATTCTAAGGACTCTAAAACAAAAATTGCGCCCCCTTCCCCTAAAACCAGTCCTTCTCGTTGCTTGTCAAAAGGATAACAACCGGTTTTTGCTAAAGCACCCATTTTGTTGAAACCAGTTAGCGTGAGGGGTGTTACAGGGGTTTCCACTGCACCAGCAATTACTTGTTCACATTGTCCTGATGTAATCAGTTGATACCCTTGCGCGATCGCGCTAATCCCTGTACTACAAGCAGCCATCGGTGATAAAACACCACTTTGACTCCCAATGATTTGCGCTGTGATTATTGCTGCTTGATGAGGAAAAATGTCTAGCCAGTTAACAGATTTTCTCTTTTGTCGAAGCAGTTGTTCAATCTCTCCCTGACAGCCTCGACTTGACCCAACCACGACTCCGCAATCCGATAAAGGAAGACCTAAACTTGCATCTGCTAATGCAGCTTCAACTATCTGTGGCGTTAAATCAGATAAAGAAAGTGCTTGTTCTGTAATTAACGATAAAGGATAAAGCGGAAGTTCTGAAAATGGCTGTTGGAGAGAAATATTAGACTTTCCTTGCTGTAAGTTTTCCCAACTCTGGCTTAGATCACCTAATCCTGTCCAACAACCTATCCCTGTGACAACAACTTTTTGTCTTTCGTCCTTTGTCATTAGTCTTTTGTCATTTGACCAATGATTAATTTTTAATTAAGTTATCCAGCCCAGTAACCACTTTCGCGGATTCAATGCGATCGCCTTGTTGAATGGTATCTACTACATCCATTCCACTGGTCACTTCACCAAAGACCGCATAGTCACCATCTAAGAAAGGAAGTTCTGCGAGAGTAATAAAAAACTGCGAAGAAGCAGAATTAGGCATTTGCGATCGCGCCATGGATAACACACCACGCTCGTGCTTTAATTCTGGACTTTTTTCAATTCCCGCTTGTTTTAGAGTTTTGCCATAAATCGGTTCTTCTTCTCCTGTAGGAACAATTTCTAAAGGAATCGAGCGTTTTTGACCCGTTTCTGGATTGACAAAACCCCCTGTTCCATTTCCTTTGGGATCGCCCCCTTGAACGACAAAGGGTTGTGGTTCTTTGACCACCCGATGAAAGGTTAAACCATCATAAAATTTGCGTTGAACTAAATCGACAAAGTTACCCGCAGTAATTGGAGCGAGATCACCATTGAGTTCCATGACAATGGGTGATCCTTTCACGGTTAATTCAACGGTTGCTTTGCCATTTAATTGGGGTAAATTACTCATTGCTATCTTATCTTGGGTGGTTTGGGGATTATTTGTTGTACTATCTGGGCTGGAAATGGCACTGCATCCAGTGAGAAACACAGTGAAAACAACCATCACTGATAACACTCGACGCAACCATAGTTGTGAAACTTGATTCATAATCATATTAGATTTAAATTCCTTCAAGAGGGACACCTAAAAAACGAGCTAATTCTGCTCCTTGGTTCTCTAATTCACTCAGAGATAGGGGTTCTCCCACACGAGTCAGTGGAATATTGTTACGTCCTTTGACACGCAAATAGAGAGCTCGTTTTGGGTTCAATCCTTCTTTAATCTCTGCTTTCACCGCCTCGATATCTTTGAGATTATTTTCTAATTCAATCCGGCGGTTTTTACCAGGATAACCCCACCGAAAAATCTTAACTTTCTTGGTGTTTTTATTAAACTCGTTATAACCTCCACCAACATCCCACAGAATGACGAGCCAGAGATAGAGGGAAACTAACGAACCCGCAACCCCATAAAAGGTGAGAGCAATACCTTGCGGAATAAATTGTAAATCTGTGGGGTCACTCACAATCAGTAAATTGACTTGTAAGTAGCTCGATAAACCCGCCAAAAGAAAGCCCACACCGCCAATCATAGCGATGACAGCCCAAAAATAATTGCTGGGACGGCGAGCACCAGTAATTTCTTGTGTGAGGACTTGACTATCTTGAGCGGTTACAGATGCACTCATCAAAAATCTCCTTGCATAACGAGGAATCAAGAACGAACCATTGGTGTGATCGCACTTGTTAGTTCAACAGATTCAAAAACGCTTTATAATAAGCATATTCCATTCTAGAACCTCCGATAGACAGTGAAAATCAGGTGAGTCGCTCAGCATCATCTCACAATTTCACTCGAAAAATGAGGAAAACTTGTGCTATTGTTAAAAAAAGTTAAGTTACTACCCTCTTGAATCTGACAAGAAACATCCCCGTGTGGGCAGTTTCTAGGGGGCGCAATCATCATTAACTTTTTTCCGTCTCTTGGGAGGCTTTCTTAACATTTTTAGTGCAAGTAGGTTATCCTAAAGAGACAAAAGCACGCAAAACTTAGTATTCTTGCAACAAATTATTAAGCAAGAGGATTTGAAACAATGACTATTGCAGTAGGACGCGCCCAACAACAAAGAGGAGTCTTCGACCTCGTCGATGACT
>JAVLCL010000431.1:0-3008 GCA_031580825.1 Halothece sp. Uz-M2-17 | reverse complement strand
AACAGCGCGATCGCGCACAATATTTTCACTGGGAATTTTATCCAGAATGCCGATCTTTTTCAGACGTTTTTCCGTTTGTCCTTCAACGCCAACCAAGAACACCTCACGACCTTTTTCCAGTGCTTCATTAATGGCATTTTCTAAGGCAAAGGAAGAGGTCACTCCTAAAATGGGAACTTCTGATAAATCTAAAACTAATGCCTCATAGTTATTAATGAGATTGTGTTCCCGAGAAATTGCTTTTGCCACGCCAAAAATCATTGGACCACTGAGATAGAAAAGTAAAACACGACCATTCGCCTCTTCTAACACTTGTTTTTCTTCCGGCTTAAGATCAATTTCTTCATCATCATAAGTAACGGCTTTTACTTGATCCGCACGATGATTCGAGAGTCGTTCAATGGTGAGAATATTGGCAACAAAAACACCAACGCCAACTGCAACAATTAAATCAACAAATACAGTCAGAGCAACCACCCCATACATAATTAAAGCTGCTTTCAGGGAAACCTTGTGCGCTCGTTTCAGGAAACCCCAATCCACAATATCAAGCCCCACTTTAAAGGCGATACCGGCTAAAACTGCCATTGGAATTACAGTTAAATAGGTACTCAATCCTAAAACAACCATGAGTAACAGAAACGCCCGGGTTAAACCGGAAACAGCAGTCCGTCCACCGGTTTGAATATTAGCCACGGTGCCCATAGTTGCACCAGCCCCAGCAATACCTCCGAATAAACCAGAAACTAAGTTTCCTAAGCCTTGACCGATTAATTCTTTATTAGAATCGTGTTCGGTGCGGGTTAAACTATCTGCAACAAGTGAAGTTAATAAAGCATCAATAGAACCCAACATCGCTAACACTAGCGCATCCACTAACATGGTTTGGAGTTGAGGCGCGCTAAAGGTGGGAAATTGCAAACTGGGGAAACCAACAGTAATTTCACCAATACGACGTAAGCCACTATTACCAAAAATCGTAATGGAAAGAATTGTTCCAACAATGAGGGCAGAGAGTTGGGGGGGTAAGTATTTCTTTAACGTCCGGGGATAGAACAAGAGAATGGCAACTGTCAAACCCGCCAGTAAGGTTTCAATGGGGTTGATATTCCCGAGCAGCATTGGTAAATTTTGGACAGTACCGACCACCCCTCCTTTCGGGCTTGCCTGTCCTAAAAAGGGCGCAATTTGCAGGATAATTAAAATCACCCCAATCCCCGACATAAAGCCAGAGATAACGGTGTAGGGCATTAAGGTAACATAACGCCCTAACTTGAGCGCGCCAAAAATAATTTGGAAGACCCCCGCCATCATAACGACGGTAAACGCCATCGCTAAACCGTTTTCAGGGTTAGCAGCCGTGAGTGTAGCAATCACAGAGGTCATCACCACCGTCATGGGACCAGTTGGCTCAGAAATTAGCGTGGGGGTGCCCCCAAATAGGGCAGCAAAAAAGCCCACGAGGATTGCCCCCCATAAGCCCGCCGTTGCTCCTGCTCCCGAGGCGACCCCGAATGTCAACGCCATGGGTAGGGCAATAATGGCAGCCGTAATCCCACCAAATATATCCCCTTTCAGGTTTCTAAAGTGAATTCTGTTTGTTATTTTCATTTTGCTTGATTAACGTAGCAATTCGGTGAAAATGTTCTGATTAAGTGTGATATATGAGCTATAGCTTGCTTTTAAGCCATCTATAGTCATTTTTTAATCCATAGTCACCACAGGAGAGTTACTGCTAATGACTAAGGTGCTGTTACCAAATTTGATATTAATGATAGATAAAATACTATGTTTTAAGTTTGAGTATAATTTTTTATCTATAGGTAAATACTATATCTCCCCATTAAGAAAATGTGAAGCCGTTGAAAGTTTATATTTTCTAATGAATACTTTGAGTTGAGCTTATAGGTGGTGATCTGTTCCCAGTCAAGGCGAACCATGATTCGCCCCAACCCCGTTACTGGTTTCTCAAGGCTTAGCGCGATCGCGGACGACCTAATGTTGTTATATAAAGGACTGCTTCCTCTTCCGGAATGCCTAAAACCTCATTCACTTGGTTATCAAAAAAGCCTGCAATGCCACTGACCCCTAACTGTAGATAAATGGCAGCTAAATTGAGGCGTTGTCCGAGGTGTCCTGCATCTAAATGGAGATAACGATAAGCGCGATCGCCGTATAATTGAATTGCTTGCTTTAAATCAGCAGTATGAAACATAACCGCCGACGCATCCCGTCCGAGATCTTGTCCTAAACACAAATAATGTAATTCCCGACGGAAATTTTTAAAGCGGATTTGTCTTAATTCTTGGGTTTTCGGTGCGTAGTAATAACAGCCTTCTTCTAGATCTGTTACGCCAGAAACAGCAACAAATGTGGAAATTAGATTTAAATCAAAAAAGTCTGGATTGGCTTCTAACCCCTGTCGCCAATAGTCTTGTGTTTGATACGTAAAACTCAGGAGTTGTTTGAATTCATCTAAAGTAATTTCTTGTCCGCTAAACCCACGAGTTGAACGGCGTTTGAGAATTGTGTTTTGCAATCCTTCTAAACGGTCTCCCCACTCAATGGGTTCAACTTTTGTGGAAACTTTGAGGCAAAATGGAAAGTTATATTTATCTTCTTTCTCGCTTTCCTTAATCCCTTGAGTTACTGCTTTCGGTTCAGTTTCGATTTTAGTCAGTTCGTGCAGAGAAGGGAGAAGTTCGCCATCAGGAATATTGGACGGAAAACGATGATTAGCAGCAGACGGTAAAGTTGTCGTTGTAGGAGACAAATTTTGTTTAATTTCTAATAAATCTGCTAATGCTGCAACAGTAATCACTCCTTCTTCTTGAGGATTCAGATACAGGAGTTCATTCATCCGATCATCATTAAACCCACCCATGAGATGAGGACGATAATCACATAAACTTCCCGCTAATTCAAAGTTACCTAATAGATGTCCCGTATCAAGGAAAATTCGTCGATAAGCACGATCTTCATACCGCCAAGCAGAGCGATAAAATACG
>JAVLCL010000430.1:0-3042 GCA_031580825.1 Halothece sp. Uz-M2-17 | reverse complement strand
GTGTGGGAGTCGTTTGGGAAGGGGTGGGAGTAGAAGCACTGTTTTGATCGGGAGAGGAAGGAGACGGCTTAACGGTGGTGGTCGAGGGTGGAGAGGCTAGTTTCAGGGTTGTCATCACTACAGCTAGGATGAGTAAGGGGAGAGAGAGCAAATATTTTCGAGTCTTTGGGTTGAAGTGAGGATTATTTTGGAGATCGGTTTGGTATTGCTCTAATATTTTTACTACGTCTGAAAGCTGTCCCCAATTGAGTTGAGGGGAGTAGGATTGATCTTTAATGACAAAATGAACGGGGTAAATCGCTTGTTTTTCTTGGGATTGATGGCGAGGAGGCGCAAGAGATTGTTGGTATTCTTTTAAGGTCTGAGCTAAGGGGATGAGTTGAGCGCGATCGCTGCTCAGTTGAAAGGTCGGTTCCGAGTCTTGATCTAAACTTTCGATCAACAACCGAAACCGATCTGGAGTGAGAATTTCTAGGGTGCAATAGGGTAACTCGTAGCACTTGATCACTTGAGATCGAAACATAATGATGTCCCTCTCACTCTTCTTTGGCAAGGACTTCTTGTAAGAGCGGAGATAAATTATTATTCAGTTTACCCGCCCGAATAAACTCAGCGTAAGTCTCTGCTTCTACTTCTAATAGTTCTTCCCGCAGTTGTTCTTGTTCTAACGATTGTAACTGAGGATAGGCTTGTTGGAGCTTGGTAATGTCTTGCTTAACGCTTTCAAGTTGTCCTTTGACTAATCCCCTTTGATAGTTTTTAAACTCTTCGTCAATACTGGGAGAAGGAGGAACCGCACTTAAGTATTCTAACACTCGTTCGAGGGCGCTGCGACGGGCGATTAATTCACTGTAGGTTCGACGTTGAGCGCGATCGCCAATTAAGCCAAGTTTCCCAATTACAGTTTGCATTGTCAATCCTTGGACTAACAAGGTAAAGAGAACAACCCCAAATACGGCTTCAATAATATCTTGTCTCCCTTCTAACATGACAGGGACACTTAATGCCAATGCAATGGAAACTGAACCCCGTAAACCGCCCCACCATAAAACGGTTTCTTCTTGCCAAGTAATATCTTGCTGAGTGATAAAATTACTAAGAGTTCCTAAGCCATAAATACTAATTGCACGAATAATGACTAAGGCGATAATTGTGACAAGAATTAATTGTCCATTATCGGCTAAACCGCGAATATTAATTTGATCGCCAATGAGGAGAAAGACAATTGAATTGACAAAAAAGGCAATGAATTCCCAAAATTCTGAGACCAGTAAGCGGGTACGGGGATTCATGCCAATGCGAGAGCCAAAATTACCTAAAATTAAGCCGACAGTAACGACACCAATGACACCCGATCCCCCTAATTCTTCTGTGATTAAATACGTTCCATAAGCTGAAACCAGAGTTAAAGACTGTTCAACTAATGGCAAGTCAAAACGCTGTGTTAAATAGGAAATCCCAAAGCCAATTAAGGCTCCGACACCAATTCCAATCCCTGTAAAGGTGATAAATTGAACGAGAGTATCAGTGACAGAAAATTGTTGTGTTCCGAGGGGAATTCCCACTAATAAACTAAAGGCAACAACCGCAACCCCATCATTGAATAAACTTTCTCCTTCCATGAGAACAGTTAAGCGTTCTCCTACTCCTAATTCTCGGAATAGAGCAATGACAGAAACGGGATCAGTGGCTGCTAAAATCGCGCCGACTAACAATGCAATGGGGAAAGATAAGCCACTAAAATAGTTGAGACTAAAACCAATCCCAAGCACGGAGATAATAACCCCCACGACGGCAAGTAAAATAACCGGAAATAAATTCTTTTTGAGATTACGCCACCGGATATTCCATGCTGCTTCAAATAATAAAGGAGGTAGAAAAATTTCTAAGATTAATTCTGGGGAAAGATTAACGAGACGGATGTCAACAAAGGCTAATCCTAAACCAACAATTACTAAGAGTAAGGTATAGGGAATTTGGCGAAAGAAACTGGAAATTTGGGAGAGGGTTGCTACACCTAAAGAAACAGAGAGAACAATTAAAAATTGCTCTAAGTTCTCCTTAATCGCTTCTTCTCCCATTGCTGCTTCAATAGTCATACGGATTAGGCTTATCTATCAATTCAATAATGATGTTCATTACTATAACATCATCAACTTATGATTAAGCTAGGACAAAAAATTCATCAGAAGAAGATGAAATGAGACTGATGCACTATATCGTGGGTCGTGTTGTGGGACAATTATCCTTATCAAGTATGAGTTTGACACTGATAGATTTATTGGTGATTGCAGGAGAAGTGATCCTTATAGCGATCGCGCTTTTGCTGCTGCTTTGGGGGACAAATGTCTGTTTTCAACGACTGAAACAAATTCCGAGATTACAGTCGCAACAGCAACTTTTAACGACTCTGCAAAAAATAAATGTCAAACTCTTTTTGTCTTTATGGTTGATTTCAAGTCTTGGGATTATCGGACTAAATATTGTCTTATTATGGCGAGGTCATCAGTTGTTACCGACGACCCTTGCTTTGTTCAATCAATTATCTCCCCGTTTTTGGCTGGATCTCAGCATCAGTCTTCTTCAAAGCGCGATCGCGCTTATGACAGTGATCGTTATTAATAAACCACTAGGCAAACTCTTAGACCGCATCAGTCAACGGCTTCAAGATTGGGATCAATTCACTCGTAATGACTTTAGTATTGATCAATTTTTCCAAGTTTTAAAGCTTCATCTTAACAACAGTCTCTGGTTAACCGCCGTTTGGATCTGCACTCTCGCCTTTGATCGACAAACCTTTGGTGAAATCCTTTTTACTATCCTCAAAATCTACCTCATCGTCGCCCTTGGTTTGTTGGTTTTGAAGATTCCCCCTGCGATTGTCGATACACTGGATGCCTTTAGTGAAACCTATCTCAATCGCAATGCTGCTTTACGATCTTATGCCCAACTGAGAACCTTGATTCCCTTTTTTATTAGCTGCCTCGAATATACCATCATTATTGGAACAACTGCTTTCGCGATCGCGCAAATCGAACCCTT
>JAVLCL010000429.1:0-3058 GCA_031580825.1 Halothece sp. Uz-M2-17 | reverse complement strand
AGTCAGTGGTCAGTATTTTAGGTTTTTGGACAGTTACCGAAAGATTGCTTAATTTTCCTGATTTTGGTGAACCCAACCCAACTCTCAACAATCAAGAAACATATGGTTGCTCAATTAAGGAGATATTGGGGAAGAATCCCTAATGATTGGTTAGAACAATGAGTTATCTTTCCCCTTGATATTCGGATTACGCTAGCTAGGGATGAATCCATGAAACTTTTTCGAGAAGCTCGGGCATTCAGAATCTGGTTTGGCATGGAAAACATAAGTTATCAAACTACTTAAGTATATGTTGTAACAAACAACTGAATTGATTTTGCCAATTTGGCAGTTTTGTAATTAATTTTTGTAAAATAAATAACAACTATTCTCGATTATTTGACTTACTTTTAATAAAAAGTAATCTGTTTTTCTTAAGATTAGTGTGTTTTTAGAGATTTAGCTTGATGGCTGCGTTAATCCATAAACTTGAATTCTCAACCTTAAGTGTAAAGCCTAAAATATGAATTTTTTCATGAAGAAAATTAAATTGATTTTATATTTGATCTTAAGCATTTTCTCTTTTGTTTTTTATCACGATAAATAATCGGATTTGGTTGCAGTATTCAATGATTTAGTAGTTTTTTCTTATTGTTGCGTGAGTTTTGTACAATATTTTGATCGAGTCTTGATTTCTGACAATTTGGCAACATTTATCTGAGATGTTCTTTTATTCTGTCTTTTAGCTCAACCTAATCTATACTTTTGGTTTTGACTCAATCATTAGCAGATTATGATGGGCGAGATCACTCATTGGTCTCAATATCTTAAGCGATTAGTATAGTACGGTAACAGAAATCAAAGAACAAGATATGGTTAATAATTTTGTTGATGCCCAAGGCGATCTGATCTTTTTTAACTATAGCCATCCTCCGACTCAAACCAGTGTCGATGCATTCACTGATACTGTAGCTGAAAATGGCGAAACGATTGCTGAAGCCCAAGCAGAGGGTTTTATTACTAATTCTGGTTTATCAGAGCTTTTCACGATTAGTAGTGGCGTGAGTTCAGGAAATAGTTATGAAGGTAGTGCTGCTAGTAACAGCGAACTTGTTGCTAGCTTCTCAGTCAAAGCAGGAGAAAATTTTTCATTCGATTTTTCAGGAGATTTCTTATTAGAAGCAAAAGAAATTGAAAATCCTGACGTTGAATATAATGATGCTCAATTGAATGCTGGGTTCTTGCTTTTAGATACTTCCGATTCTAATCATGTTCAAGTATTAGATTACGGAAATTGGACAGCAGACTTAGTTACCTCTCAGCAGATGGGGGATTTAGACGCTGAGCTTAGTGATAACTTGATTTTACATGATAATGTCGTTACGAATGATATTGATGGCAACAACGAAATTGATTTTGTTTCGAGTACAACTTTTGGGAGTTATGAAAATACGTTTACTAATGATACGAATCTGACACTAATTAAAACGAGCCAAACAGCTATTCAATGGTTAGGAGATACTTCAGTTGGCAACTTAGACTCAAATTTTATCGAAGGAAGAATCTGGGATGAGGAGTGGATAGGTACTCCGGAAAACGACCAATACTATGGGAGTTTAGGAAATGATCGCTTATTAAGTGGACATGGAGATGACATTCTCATGGCTGGAGATGGTGATGATTGGGTGGATGGCGGATATGGAGATGATCAATTAATCGGTGGTGAAGGTGATGATTCCTTAAGGGGAAGTCATGGTGATGATTTACTTCAAGGTAATTTTGGCAATGATACGTTGGAAGCGGGTCATGGGGATGACTTACTTCAAGGTAGTTTAGGTAATGATCTTGTGGATGGCGGTCATGGGGATGACTTACTGCAAGGGGGTGCTGGGGATGACACACTCACCGGTGGTTTTGGGGCAGATCAATTCCTGTATGAAACAGTTGAAGCCTTTCAATCGGATCAAGTGGGTGTGGATCTCATTACAGATTTCCTAGTCGATACCGATACGATTGTTCTCAGCCAGCGAACATTTACGACTCTGACTAATACTGTCAACCGTTTTATTGAGGAGAATCAGTTTGCAGTGGTGGATGATAATAACCTTGCTGATGTTAGTGAAGCGTTCATTACTTATAGTATTGATACGGGAGACCTATTCTATAATCAGAACGGTGCTGAGGAGGGATGGGGAGAAGGCGGACACTTCGCCACTTTAGAAAATAGTCCTACTTTAAATGCAACAGGTATTATTGTTATTTAATCTACTTGCAAGAGAGGTTCATGAGCATTAGGTGAGGGATGGGGTGTCGAAGAGACAGAGGAAGTCTGTGTCGGTTGCTGACTCACCATCATCACAGCTAGTAGTAAACCGACGAGAAATCCAGTGAAAAATGTCCAACCATGAGACGGGTCAAATGAGCAAAGCAAACGCCGATCGCGCCCATAAATTTGAATAGACCAGCCTTCATCAATCTTGTTTTGAAGACAATACTTCATCTGCTTTTTCTCCTTATATTAATATATTAGTAATCAGCAATGATTCATGAGAAATTGTTGGGGCAAATTGCCTACTGCCTATTGCCTATTGCCTTAAACCAGAATGCTCTCTCACAACTGATTCCTGACTGCTATATTAGTAATGACTGCCCGATTTGCGATACTGAATCGCCGTCATCCCTTCGTTTTCTAACAGTTCCCCGCGATCAACTGTGGCATACAATAAAATATGATCACTGCTGTGTTGGGCGGGCGTTTCCGCAAAGGCTAAACGATTTTGAACGGTACATTCTAAATACGCTAAACCCTCTTCAATGATTAAACAGCCATTACTTGCGGGGTGAGTTGTCACTGAGTCAAAAGAATGACTGATTTGTTCTGAAAAAAGTCTTCTGATGGTTCGCCCTTCCTTGAGAATATTCAACACGAATTGATCCCCAGATTGAGCGATTAATTGATGACTTTGTTCTTGAGAAATAGCAAGCATGATCCCAGGCGGATTAAAGGTTGCTTGCGATACCCAAGAGATTAAAACTCCGCGATGTTGATGATTCTGACAAGTGGTGAGAACGCATAATG
>JAVLCL010000428.1:0-3078 GCA_031580825.1 Halothece sp. Uz-M2-17 | reverse complement strand
GGAACTGGCGGAATTGGTAGACGCGCTAGATTCAGGTTCTAGTGTTCGCAAGAACATCCGGGTTCAAGTCCCGGGTTCCGCATTTCAGCAGTGATCCGTGTCTGCTATATGCTTTACTTAGGAATTGATTTTGGCACATCAGGAGCGAGAGCGGTTGTTATTGATGAACATCAAAGCATCCAGACGCAAACAGATTGTTCTTTTCGGGGAAACGATGACTGGGTGAAACAATGGCATGAAGCTCTTTTTGCCCTTATTGCTCAAATTCCGATCGCGCTGCGAAAACAAATTACGAAAATTGCCATCAATGGGACTTCTGCCACGGTTTTACTCTGCGATCGCGCGGGCGTTCCTCTCACCTCCCCTCTGCTATACAATGACCGCATTCCCGACACCAGTTTAGAAAAGCTGCAACAACTAGCACCAGCGAATCATGTGGTGCAAAGTGCTTCTTCTAGTTTAGCGAAACTTTTATATTGGCAGGAGCAACCATTTTTTTCTCAAGCCCAATTTTTCTTACATCAAGCAGACTGGTTAGGGTTTCTCCTTCATGGCAAACTGGGAATCAGCGATTATCACAACGCGCTCAAACTGGGATATGATGTGAAAAACCTTGGTTATCCGCAATGGCTCCAAACGTTACCATCTTTTGACATTTTACCGCAGGTGTTAGCCCCCGGAACGCCTGTGGCGAAGGTAAAACCGGATCTTGCGGAGGAATTCCAGTTTCCGAAGGACTGCCAAGTTTGTGCCGGAACCACAGACAGTATTGCAGCCTTTATCGCTAGTGGCGCGAGTACCCCAGGGGATGCAGTGACTTCTCTGGGATCAACTTTAGTATTAAAGTTGCTCAGTCAAACCCCTGTGCAAGCGACTGAGTATGGCGTTTATAGTCATCGCTTTGGCAATCTTTGGTTAACGGGTGGGGCTTCTAATACTGGGGGGGCGGTTTTAAGGCAATTCTTTACTGATGAGGAATTAAAACAACTTTCAGAAAACATTGATCCGACACAGCCGACCAACTTACATTATTATCCTCTTCTGCAACCTGGAGAACGCTTTCCCATTAATGATCCGAATTTATCTCCCCAGTTAACCCCTCGTCCTGAAAGTAATGTTATTTTTTTACAAGGCTTATTAGAAAGTATGAGTCGTATTGAAGCCGAAGGCTATCAAAAATTACAAGATCTGGGGGCAACCCCTCTCAATCAAGTTTACACGGCTGGAGGCGGGGCAAAAAACCGAGTCTGGCAACAGATTCGAGAGCAAACGTTACAAGTACCGGTTCAGCCGTCACCGAATCAAGATGCTGCTTATGGAACCGCATTATTAGCTTCTCAAGGGGTGTTAAATCAATCCAACTACAAAGAATAGGCACGCGATCGCGCACCTATTCCGGATTAATTCATAAAGCTAGATTGATTGAGAAAAAATGTCCTTGCCTAACTCACAGCCTTGATGCATTTTTCAACTAATGCCTTGACGCTGTCAGCATCTTTCCAACCGAGGATTTCTGTTTCTTTTTTCTCTAGGCGTTTGTAAGTGCCGAAAAATTCGGAAATTTCGTCTAAACGATGGGGGGCAATTTGTTGAATAGAAGTTACTTCTTTGAATCGCGGATCTTTGTCGGGAACACAAAGCAATTTTTCATCGCGATCGCCATCATCAATCATTTCTAACATCCCAATGGGACGGGCGGTAATGACACAACCAGGGAAGGTGGGTTGATCCATAATGACAATCCCATCGAGCGGATCACCGTCATCCGCTAGGGTATTGGGGATAAAGCCGTAATCATAAGGATATTGTACGGAAGAATAGAGAACGCGATCGAGCGCGAAGGCATTTAAGTCTTTATCAAATTCATATTTGTTCTTACTACCACCGGGAATTTCAATCAGAATATTGACTAAACCTGGTTTGGGTTGTGCAGGAATTTTTGCTAAATCCAAGGGCTTTCTCCTCAAAGTAATGATAACTATGGTTAATGCAGGATAGAAAACTACCCCTACCAAGGGTTTAATCTTACCGTGGCAACTGACCAAAAATTAAGGGGAATCCGCTAATAACCAAAAGCCCGTATCCGTCATCCCAGAATCATCCGGTTGAATGAGAAGGAAGTGCAGTCCGTTACTGTCTTGTTTTCGTTGTTGAAACTTCTCGGCTGCTATTGCTACGTCTGGATCTTCAAAGGTAATAATCACCCAACGATCGCGCAATCCGGCTTCTAAAATTAATCCCCCCGATTCCCCAACCGCAGTGGGGATATATTGAATTGCCATCGGTTCAGTTTCTGCAAACCATTGCGCTAGTTGCCAAGACTTGCGCCCGCCATAGATAATGATGCCGGGGACTAAGGTCGTGGAACCGAGATTGAGTTGAAAGGGACTCAGTTCCGGTGGGATGTCTCGAAAGGGAATCGGGCGTTCTGGGATTCGATACTCAATTTCTTCCGCGTTGAGACTGGCAAATTGCCATTGATCGCCCCAGATGTCTTCCGGTAACGGTTGGGGCGGAGGAGATTCAATTTTTATTCTTTCTTCTCCCGCGCGATCGCGCAAAACTTGCTTTAAAAAGGGGGTGTGTCGCGTTCCTTCGACGGTAATATCGAGCTTTTCTCCCGCCAATTGTAATAACTGCAAAGATTGGGGACGAAAAACTTTTATTTTTTCCGGTCGTGATCCTTGGGCAATTTGACTTAAATGAGTGACTAACCAATCCACTGTTGCTTCTGCTTGCGGACAAGTTTCTGTAATGACTGTTTTCTCGGTTTCATCACAGACCACCAGTTCCCACATTGATTGATCATTAGCATTGGTTTGAGGCAGTCGGTAGAAATCGACTTGCCAAGCGGATTGATATGCACTCATTAGTTAGGGGCAAATGTGTATTACAAATATTGTTATCTTACCCTAATCTTTGGGTCTAAAGCTCCTCACCTTCGCTCCGGCCCCTTCTAGGGGGACTTTACCAGCTTAATACACTGGTAAGATTTTGTGTTATAGTGATATTAGTTGTTGGTTAGGTCGAGCCATGCTAGTCAGAGAAGCCAAACTTAAAGACGGGAGACCAGAACAA
>JAVLCL010000427.1:0-3091 GCA_031580825.1 Halothece sp. Uz-M2-17 | reverse complement strand
AGAACCGGGTTCAAATTGTAAAGGGTTAACAAAAATACTGACGACAACGACCTCATTGGCAGTCACTGCTTGCTCGATTAAATTGAGGTGACCGAGGTGTAGTGCTCCCATTGTCGGCACTAAAGCCAAATTTTGATCATTTTGCCATGCGGGTTTGAGTTGGGTTCGGACTCCCGCGATTGTTCTAAACAGACGCACCGCTTTTTCCTCTCACAACAAAGTGAACAGTGAGAAGAGACTCCCACTGTTGGTTATCTGTTTTAGCTTATCTTAGTTTGGGTTTGAGATTAACGCCCCAAAATTTCAATCCGAACCGGTGCGGTTCCCGATCGAATCATGCCAATGGCTTGGGCAGCAGCTTTTGAAAGGTCAATCACTCGACCGCCAGCATAGGGACCGCGATCATTAATGCGGACCACAACAGCGCGACCATTTCTAAGATTCGTCACTCGGACTTTGGTCCCAAAGGGTAAACTCCGGTGGGCTGCGGTATAAGCCCCAGCATTGAAACGCTCACCACTTGCGGTACGCCGACCGTGAAATCTTGGACCATACCAAGAGGCTCTTCCTCGCATCCGAGCGATTAATTGAGTAACACCTTGAGATGGAGATTGGGTTTCTTGAAAAGCAGTTTCGGTGGTTGGGCTTTCATTGAAACGACTCATTGTGGTTGCAGCTAAAACTTCTCCCACAAAACCAACACTAAAGCTCGTTGTTAATAACGTAATCGTTAATATTTTTTTGATTTGACTATTCATGACTTAATTTTAAACACTCCTCAATCTTCACTTCATCCTGAAACTGGATTGGCTTTTTTGCCTCTATCTAGACGTATAAATGAGAAATCTGACGAAATACAGATTTTTAAGGTCAATGTGAGCACAGAATACTCATTTTCCTGTCTTATTATCTCCTGATCCAAAATCAAACCAAGATTCGATAAGCTGAGATGGGATCAGGGATTAAGCAGAATCTCATGATAACCTTCCTTTAACAAAAACTTAATGAAGCAAACATTACAAAAATTTAACAAATATTACAAAGGAGAGTCAGTGATGGATTACCAACAGGCTGGAGTCAATATTCAAGCGGGACGCTCATTTGTTGAGCAAATTACTGCTTTAGTACAGAAAACGCATCGTCCTGAAGTTTTAGGCGGTTTAGGCGGTTTTGGTGGTTATTTTCAACTCCCCACTGGCTATTCTGAACCGGTTTTAGTTTCGGGAACGGATGGCGTTGGCACCAAACTTAAAATTGCTCACAGCACAGATCACCATAACACGGTGGGTATTGATTTGGTAGCTATGTGTGTTAATGACATTTTGACTTGCGGGGCGGAGCCACTTTTTTTTCTGGACTATATTGCAACTGGAAAACTGGAACCTGAGCAGTTGACAGCAGTGGTAGAAGGGATTAGCGCGGGGTGTCAAATCAGTGGCTGTGCACTCTTAGGGGGAGAAACTGCAGAAATGCCTGGCTTTTATCAAGGGGGAGAATATGATTTAGCGGGTTTTTGTGTGGGAATTGTGGAGAAAAGTCAGTTATTAGATGGATCGCGGGTAAAAGTGGGCGATCGCGCGATCGGTTTAGCCAGTCAAGGCTTACATAGCAATGGCTTTAGTTTGGTACGAAAAATTGTTTCCGATCAAAACATCAGTTGGTCAGATCAGTTTCCAGAATTAGGAGAATTGTCTTTTGGGGAAATCGCCCTGACACCGACACAAATCTACGTCAAACCCGTTCTAGCAGCCCTGCGTGCAGGATATGAGATTCATGGGATGGCGCATATTACGGGTGGGGGATTACCGGAAAATCTTCCCCGTTGTTTAGGGGAGAAGCAATCGGTGCATCTTAACCCTGAAAACTGGTCAGTTCCTCCCATTTTTACTTGGTTAGCTGAAAACGGGAATCTCACTCAAGACACTCTTTATAATACCTTTAATATGGGAATTGGCTTTGTTGTCATTGTTCCCAGCGCGATCGCGAGTGACGTTGTACAGTTCTTTAATTACCAGCAAATCTCCGCTTATGATATTGGCGAAGTGGTTTCTGGTTCCGGAGAAGTTACGGGTTTAGAATAAACTTCTCACAGGAACACACTAATTAAAAGGCGGCACCCAGATTCGAACTGGGGATAAAGGCTTTGCAGGCCCCTGCCTTACCGCTTGGCTATGCCGCCACATACTCGGACTTTAATTATATCAGACTAATACCCAAATGCGTCAAGAGACAAAGAATAATTTTCCAAAGGATGATCGTGCATTCAGTCGAGTGCGTCGTCTTAGCGATCTGCTGGATAACGCCGTTACAGTGCCAGGGACATCTTACCGCGTCGGAATTGATCCCTTATTAGGCTTATTTCCGGGGATGGGAGACTATTTCGGAGCTTTTTTATCCGGTTATATTGTATTTGAAGCAGCCCGTTTAGGGAGTTCTCGCGCTACTTTAGGACGGATGGTTTTTAATATTATCCTTGAAACGATTCTAGGTTTAGTACCGGGAATTGGAGATCTTTTTGATGTGTTTTGGAAAGCGAATGCCAAAAATACGGCTTTATTAGAAAAACAGCTTGCTTCTGCTGAAACTCGACAGAAAACAGATTGGTTCTTTTTAATTGCTTTACTAACTGGACTCGCTTTAATTATTATTGCCTTTGCTAGTTTGAGTCTCTGGATTTTTATTTCTATTCTGCAAGCCAGTCCTTTTCTTTAGCATCTTTTAGGGGCGGTTCTGGCGAGTCATTGCCATTAATTCCTTAACGGTCAGTGGCGGTAAGTTTCCTAAACAAGGTAAGGTGTTTTCTTGAGAATAAATATCCGGTAAATCATCTCCTTCCCAGACCCAAACCTGTTCTCGTAAAATATCAATTAGCCAGGCTAACACTGTCCCATGATTTAGACAATGAATAATTTTGTTTTGTAAATCAAGGGTACTTTGATCCGGTGACCGAATCTCGATTAACCAATCGGGAGAGCCTTGAAAGGGTCCATCTTCATCGCAGAGGCGAGACACTGCAATTACACTAATATCAGGTACAGGAGAAGAAGGAGGAACAATGCAGCGTAGTTCTTGAATAGCCTCCCATTCTTCG
>JAVLCL010000426.1:0-3104 GCA_031580825.1 Halothece sp. Uz-M2-17 | reverse complement strand
GAATTTTCTCAATAATACCATGTTTTACACTTCTTTCTCGTCTAAGTCCCGTTAATACCATCCCTTGACACTTTCCACACCTTTTAGGCTGGTGAGTGTCAAACACTCTTCCCATTTTTTACCAACTCAGTAACAGTGCTAAATTTGTCTCTTTGTTAACCATTAAAAAAAGCTCCCCACCACAAGTGTAATGAGAAGCTATAGTGCGGATGGCGAGACTCGAACTCGCAAGGCGTGAGCCACACGCCCCTCAAGCGTGCGTGTCTACCAATTCCACCACATCCGCAAGGATGTCAGTCTGTTTTTTGAGACCTTTATGACTATAACATATGAATTCTGGTTTTGGGAAGGGTCAATCTGCAAAGTTTCTTCATTCCTTGTCTAAATTTGTGTTCCCGTCTTCAGATATGCTAGTAAACGGCGATAATCATAATTTTTTTTAGGAGTCACTATTAATGGTTGGTATCATCAAAAATCTCTTTGGTGGCAAAGATAACTTTTACGCAGAATTGGATGACGAGCAAGCCCCAGCCAAAACAGAGGCAAGTCAGGAAACTCAATCCAAAACTGAACCCGCAGCAGCAACACAAGTCAAAGAAGAGGCAAAACTAAAAACACCGCAAAAGCAAGCTGAAACTCAAGCTCAATCGGCTCAACCAACTGCGCCAACCCCTGCACCGATTCAAAATAGTAATCAAGGGAGTAAGAATCCTTTAGTTGGGGAAACATTTGCCCCCACTTATCTGATTCCCAAGCCTACAACCCCTCGCCGTCGTCCTGGGGTAAATATGGGGCAATTTATTGATATGGCGCGGGATATGCAAACCCCTCGTAATCAATAACGATCGCGCCAAGCGGTAAGCAGGGTAACTGGATTTAACGGGGATAAACGAGTCAGATGGGCAAAATTCAACGATCGCGCAATTTGAACTTGCAAAACGCGATCGCGCCACTGATTCTGTCTTAACCATTGCCTTGCGATTTCTAAATTTTCTAGAGTTGCAAGGGCACAAACGATGCGACCATTTACCGCTAACCTTTCTTGACAAATCGTTAGAATCTCGTTCATCTTCCCGCCACTCCCACCGATAAAAATACGGTCTGGGGTTTGTGATCGGGGAAGTTGATCAGGGGCTTTCCCTTGAATCGCAGTCACATTGGTAACAGCGAGGCGTTCACAATTCTGCTCAATCAGAGAAACGCCCATCGCTGTTTTTTCGATAGCGTAAACGTGGGAAGTGGGAAAGAGTCGGGCAATTTCAATGGCAACGGCACCGGTTCCTGCGCCAATATCCCAGATGATTTGTTTTGGTTGTAAGGCAAGTTCAGCTAAGATTAAGGGTCGAATTTCTCGCTTCGTCATTAACCCAGGACGATCTGGAAAGCTGAAAAAGGTTTCATCACTTAAGCCAAAACTAGGGAGTTCTTCTAAAGCAGGAAGCGGAGATTCTTCTCGAATTAAAATAACAACATTGAGCGGGGAAAATTGAGATTGTTTAGCAGTTTCTAAGTCCAAACATTGACAGTTTTCGTCTTCTCCTTCTAAGTTTTCACAAATCCAAAGTTGATAAGAAAAAGGGAGATCAAGAGCAGTGATCAGTTGCGCGATCGCGCTGGGATTATTTTCAGGATCTGTCAGAATGCCAATTTTTTCATCTCCCCGTTGAATCGCTTTCACTAGAGCCTCGGTACTGCGTCCATGAGCACTGATTAACGTTGCATCTTGCCAAGGAATTTTGATGCGATTAAAGGCAAGTTGCAGGGAAGATAAATGAGGATAAAAGGTTAATTGGTCTGGGGAAAAATGCTCTAATAATAACCGACCTAAGCCAAAAAATAACGGATCACCACTGGTCAGAATAACAATTTTTTCTGCTTGTTCAAGATAAGTTTCAACTTGCGCGATCGCGCTTTGTAAATTCCCCAGTTTGATCTCAATCGCATCTTGATCAAAACAATAACTGAGTTGACGATCACTCCCCACTAAAACCGTTGCTTCCTCAACAATTGCTCTGACGTTTTCCGTTAATCCCGCTTTCCCATCTAAGCCAATTCCGACTACATGAAGCGGTGATTTCTTATTCATTTTGCTCTGCACTTAATACCAATAACGCATTCATAATCGCCCCCGCAACTGCCGATCCCCCTTTGCGCCCATCCACTCGAATCTGAGGAACAGATGTTTTTGCAAGGGCTTGTTTCGACTCCACCACCGAGACAAACCCTACTGGTGCGCCAATGACTAAACTTGGCTTTGCTGTTCCTTGCGCGATCGCGTCACAAAGTGCTAGCAGAGCAGTGGGCGCATTACCAATGACATAAATTCCTTCAGGATAATCGGTGATACAGTTGACTAATCCAGTTTCCGTGCGCGTTTTCCCCTCGGGAACAGTTTTTGCAGCGTCTAGGGCGCAAATAATGGGGTTGTGAGAGGTTTTATTCACCAGCCCTTGGATTCCCTTTTGCACCATCCCCACATCGACAATAATTGGCGTTTGCTTGTTAATGGCTGCAATGGCTTTTTCAATCGCGCGATCGCTGAAATAAAACAGATTTAAAAAATCAAAATCTGCGGTTGCATGAATTGCCCGCCGAACCACATGATATTCTTCCCGTGAGTAAGAATGTTCTTCGACTTCTTGATCAATAATCTCAAAGCTGGCTTCAACAATCGGATGATTAAGCAAGATTTTATTCATGATTACACTGAGTCATAAGAGGGAGAGATTCAGGTGAGACCATTATAAGTTTGCCCTGAAGTTATCGAATAACAAATAACCAAGAACAAATATTACTTTTCCCCAAAGGTGATTGCTGGAAAATCTTCATCTCGTTTGAAAGAAGTCATATCAAAAAACTTGCGTAATTCGGCACGATCAACCTTTAAAATTTTCGGATCAGCTTCTAGCCATTGATCATTAATAGCCGTTAAAGTCGTGCAAATTTCATTTTGTTCAGATTCATGAGGAACTTTACCGAAATAGCCTAAAGTCACATGAGCTAAGAAATGATAATGCTGTTCTAATCCTAAAGATAATAAGCCTTGGTTTTGATAAATTGCTCGGCGCAGTTGAATCACTTGTTGATAAGAATTTTCGTCTTTC
>JAVLCL010000425.1:0-3106 GCA_031580825.1 Halothece sp. Uz-M2-17 | reverse complement strand
TGCGATGTCTTCTCGACTGACTTCACCTTGGTTAGCAGCAATGAGACGCTCAATTTGTTGTAAACAAGCATTTAAACCAGCAGCAAATTCATACCGAGTTAAAGCACGATTACCGCGATAGGTTCCATCGGGATAACCGGCAATACAACCATAGCGTTCAACTAAATACGCAGTGCCTCAAACGCCCAGTCTCCGGGGGAAACATCACGAAGTTGGAAAACGCTATTAACTTGGTTTAAAGAATCGCTATTGCCTTGGTTATTGTAGTTATCAATTTGCTGTAAGAGTTCTTGTTCGGAACTGCCAGCATTTTGAGCAAATACAGGCTGTGCTTGTGCAGCGATGAAAGACGCACCTAAGAGAATAGGAGCAGCTTTGAATAAATTAGTAAACTTAATATTAGACATCATACCTCACACCAAATTTTTAAGACCGACGAATCAAATCTTCTAACGTTTCTGATTTTAGTGCAAACTTCAGGGAAGATCAATGATTACAGGCTTAATCAACACTTAATAGTGAATTAGGTCTAAAGCAGATGTGCTCTAGGGTTGAGCGATCTTACTTTCAATGCTGATAGTCCACTTATCTGATTGTCACAAGTTGGTTTTGTTGTTATGAGATCCCTTTAATTTATTCTTTAACTTGGTTCAGTTATTAGTCCAAGAAATGATTTTTCTTGAAGTATCAAGGGTAAAGATCATCAAATAGCAAAAAAAAGAGCTTCAGGTTAACCCAAAGCTCTTTCTTGAAGTACCCCCAAGGGAATTCGAATCCCTGTCGCCTCCGTGAAAGGGAGGTGTCCTAGGCCTCTAGACGATGGGGGCTTGTTGTTCAGTCCTTTAATAATCTAACGTAGCTTTTGGGGACTGTCAACACTTTTTCCAAAAAAATCTGAATTTTTTTTCCAGATTCCAGATTGCTACAAGCCATGACGCAGTTTTGACAGTTGTTTCTGCGCTTTAGGATCAAGTGCATTCATTAAAAAACGCCCCTGAGGTTGGGCGCGCGATCGCTGCTTATTTTTAATTTTGCGTTTCGCTCCCATCACATCATGAGCTAACTGTTGAGCACTCAACCACTCTGCACCATAACCAGAAACTGTCAACTGTTGGGCGCGATCTGAAGTAGCTACAATCACCCGTTGCTGGATCACTCTTCCTTGGCGGGAGTTGCTAGCACAAAATTTTTCAATATAAGTGTCTGCTGTTTCACCATAAGCCGTATAGTAAACAGAGACATTGGTAGTTGGTGTTTCTCGGAATTTGGGAGTGCTTTGAAAGTGCGCATCAAACACAACCTGTGTCTGATATCCTTTACTTGCTGTATAGTTGATTAAGGTATCGACGAGCCGATCGCGCGCTGCTTCTAAATCGCGATCGCGCAAGGACTTAAGTTCGGACCAAGCCCCGATAATGTTATAGCCGTCAACTAAAAGAACGGGAGGAGCAATAGACATTGTTCTGCATCAATTGGGTTGAATAAAGACAAGGGTTATTGAAATTCGTCATGATATGTTCCCAATGATAATCTGAATTTGATTGACCTGTCTCTATCTTTTTGCTTGGTATGATGGAGAACGGATTGTTTATTTTTGGAGTAATTGTTTATGAGTCGTCGTTGTCAACTCACGGGAAAGAAAGCAAATAACGCTTTTGCCATCTCTCACTCTCACCGCAGATCGAAAAAGCTACAAAACGTTAATCTGCAAACCAAGCGCATTTGGTGGCCCGAAGGAAATCGCTGGGTGAAACTGACCCTTTCTACAAAAGCTATTAAAACCCTACAAAAGAAGGGTTTACAAAAAATGGCAAACGAAATGGGAATTAACCTTAATAAGGTCTAAACGGTTAAGCTGTTAAGCATTTAAATTGGCTTGTGGATATGAGGCAACAGAGCCCCAGGCAATAGGCAATAATGGGAGTGATCAGCCTTTCCAGCTAATTGCAAGAATGCCCCATTTAAGTGCGTCTTAGCTTACTTAGTCAACTCAATGACCTGCTTTGATGGATACTGTTGTACTCGAAAGCGGGTCATTGATACCATTTCCGAAAACAATTTAATGGACTTAAATACAATTTTACGCTTTCTCGTAATCATTTCCTGTATTTCCTTAATTGTCCGTGTACTTATTTCTAGAACTAATTGGGGTTGGCTCGGTGTTGCGACAGGAATTCTTGGTATAACCCTATCTTGTTTCCTTTTGATTCCTGAAAAATCAGGAATTATTGGTGGAATATTATGGCTTGTTTTTGTTTTAGTTCCCATCATTGGTTTAAGACAAGTTAATTATTTTATTTACCAAGAAAAATTTCAGCACGCAAGAAAGTTAGCTTCTTTACTCTCTTGGTTACATCCCGCAGATGGCTGGCAAAAGCAACCCCAATTTTTACGGGTTTTAGAGTTAACGAAGACAGGGGAACTAGAAGCAGCAGAAAGGATTCTAACTCAATCTTTACAAAACCCAAGCTATGGCTTTCAAGATACAGCTAAAGCAATTCGATTTCGTATGGGGGCGCAGTGGGAAGACTGCTTAAACTGGTTTCAAACTGAAATTTCTTACGAGAAATTATGGCAGAATTCAACTTTAGCAATTGTTTATCTCAGAACGTTAGGAGAAGTTGGTGAATTAAATGGTTTAATTTGGGCAGTAAAATCTCATCAGCGTCAACTACAAAGTCTGAGTGGCATGACCGTTAATTTAGCCCGTTTATATGTCTTTGCTTTTACTGGAGATGTTGATGCGGTCAAAAAACTATTTGTTTCTACTTTAAAAAATTATCCGAGAAATAAACAAAAATTTTGGTTAGCAACTGCTGAAATCGCAGCAGGAAATCAGGAAGTTGGTCAAACTATTTTATTTAATATTGAAAATAAAGATTTAACATTAGAACGCGCGATCGTATCACGTCTTAATCAATCTGTTACTCAGGCAGAATCAGTTTTAATTCCTGAATCAGAGCCTATTATTACAGCCCTAAAAAAAGATTTACAAGAAGAAATAAATTATGGAGGAGCGATTCGCTTAGCACCAACAAAAGCAAATCTAACTTATAGTTTAATGCTCCTTAATAGTCTTGTGTTCTTATTAGAAATTTATCAAGGG
>JAVLCL010000424.1:0-3108 GCA_031580825.1 Halothece sp. Uz-M2-17 | reverse complement strand
AAATAAAAACGTGCAATTTACATCTGGCTTTCTAAAAAAAATTCAACCGACGGCTCTTACGGAAAAATCATCCCGTTTTTTAAAGGGGAAAAACATTTGGTGGGTTTTACCGGCTTTGCTTCTAGGCGCAATCATCTTAGCAGAAATAACCAGTCGTTTAGTGGTAAATTGGTTTTGGTTTGAAGAAGTTAATTATTTAGAAGTTTGGTGGACACGCTTAACGACACAAATTGAGTTAGGAGTAGGGGTTTTTAGTATTTCGGCTCTATTTTTAGGGGTGAATTTTACGATCGCGCAAGGATTGCGATATCCTCATCCTTCTCAGCAACACTTTCCTAGCGCGCCCCCGATTTTGGGAAAGATGAAATTACGTCGGTTATTGATTATAATTGCGGTTATTTCCCTGCTTATTAGCTTCATGTTGCTGCATTATTTACAAGTGAGTTTATTCTTTTTAGAAGGCTTACAACTCCCTTTTATTGGCGATATTTATCAAGTAACAGGGTTATCTGACAATTACGAGGTTTCTAACTTAAATCCCTTCCTTCCCTCTCTCTTTCAACTGCAATTAATTAAACCGCTTTGGGGAAGCGTTTGGGAATCAAAATGGGAAATCTTGATCCTGATTGGAATTTTTGCCATCTTGTTAATTAAACTTCGCTTTTGGTTAAAAACATTTGCCGTTATTATTAGTTTCTTTTTTACGCTCATTATTACTTCAAATTGGGCGCAAGTTTTACAGTTTCTCAATGCGACTCCCTTTGATACGGTTGATCCCTTATTTCAAAAAAATGTTAGCTTTTATATTTTCACCTTACCGGTTTGGGAACTCCTAGATTTTTGGTTAGGAGGACTCTTTTTATATGCACTCTTAGCCATTAGTTTGATGTATCTCTGTTCTGGAAATAGTATTGCTGATGGTCAATTTCCGGGATTTTCCTATCCCCAATTACGTCATTTATACGCTTTAGGGGGGATGGTTCTCTTAACGTTATCCTTACGCCACGGTCTCGCCCGTTATGAATTGTTATACTCAGAGCGGGGCGTAACCTATGGGGCGAGTTATACCGATGTTCAGGTTCAGCTTCCCCTAGAAACCTTTTTAACGATTGTTGCAGCAGTAATCGCCGTTTGGTTATTTTGGCGCGCGATCGCGCACTCAATTCGGTTTCGGATTAAAGGACGGTCGCCCTGGTATGCGTTAATGATTTATCTGGTTGCCGTGGCTGCTGGTTCAATTCTAAGCCCAACGGTGCAACGATTGGAAGTGCTTCCCAATGAACTGGAACGAGAAAAGCCTTACTTAGAACGGACAATCCGAATGACACGGGCTGCGTTTGGCTTAGATCAAATTGAAGAAAAACCTTTTGCTCCCCAAGGAGAGTTAACATTTCAAGATATCGAAGATAATCGGCAAACCATTGATAATATTCGGTTATGGGATGCCCGTCCCCTGCTACAAACTAATCGCCAACTCCAGCAAATTCGCTTGTATTATGAATTTGCAGATGCCGATATTGATCGCTATACCCTACGGGTTAATATTGAAGATCCCGAGGCGACCAGTCGCAGAACCGAACGACAACAAGTCATTATTGCCCCACGAGAGTTGGATTATAGTTCTGTTCCTGAACAAGCGCAAACCTGGGTTAACCAACATTTAGTTTATACCCATGGCTATGGCTTTACCCTTTCTCCTGTGAATCAAGTGGGAGAAGGAGGCTTACCCAAGTATTACATTAAAGATATTGGTACTGGAGAAGAAGAAGCACCAGGCAATTTAAGGGTGGCGACTCCCCAAATTCGGGACAGTATTCCCATTGGTAAACCCAGAATTTATTACGGGGAATTGACGGATAATTATGTGATGACGCGAACCCAACAGCCCGAATTAGATTATCCCACGGGAGAAGATAATGCCTATAATACCTATGATGGTCGAGGGGGAATTGATATTGGCAACTGGTGGCGACGCGGAATCTTTTCGGAATATTTGAAAGATTGGCAAATGTTGTTTACTCAGAATTTTACCTCTGAGACAACGTTACTGATGCGGAGGGATATTAAAGAGAGAGTCAGCGCGATCGCGCCATTTCTCCAATTTGATGATGATCCTTACTTGGTAACAGCCAATACACAAGCCTCACGCCTTGATAATAATGCCAATTATCTGCACTGGATTATTGATGCTTATACCGTCAGCGATCATTATCCCTATTCCGATCCGGGGGGGTATGGCTTCAACTATATTCGCAACTCAGTGAAAGTGGTGGTTGATGCTTACAACGGGAATGTCTCGTTTTACGTGGCGAACACGGATGATCCGATTATTCAGACTTGGTCAAAAGTCTTTCCTCAGTTATTCCAATCCCTTGATGAAATGCCTCTCCCTTTAAAGAGTCATATTCGCTATCCTGTGGATTTATTTAAAGTCCAATCAGAACGGTTGTTAACCTATCATATGACCGATCCGCAAGTCTTCTACAATCGAGAAGACCAATGGCAAATTCCTCAAGAAATCTACGCTAACGAAGCACAACCCATTGAACCTTATTATTTAACCATGAAACTGCCCACGGCTGAGAGTGAGGAGTTTATTTTACTCTTACCCTTTACCCCCACTGAACGCAATAACCTCATTGCATGGATGGCTGCACGATCAGATGGTCGGTTTTATGGGAGACAATTACTGTATCAGTTCCCAAAACAACGCTTGGTTTACGGACCAGAACAAATTGAAGCTTTAATTAACCAAGAACCGGTGATTTCACAACAGATTTCCTTATGGAATCGACAAGGATCACGGGCGATTCAAGGAAATTTATTAGTCATTCCTATTGAACAGTCTTTATTATATGTGGAACCCGTGTACTTAGAGGCAGAGCGCAATAGTTTACCCACTTTGATTCGGGTGATTGTGGTATATGAAAATCGGATTGTGATGGCAGAAACGTTACAAGGCGCGATCAATGCCATCTTTAAAGGGGATACCTCAGAAGAACCTGCAATTATTCGTCCTTTAGAAGATATTCCTGCAACCCCTGATCTTGAAACTAATCTTGAACTCCAAACTGAATTGTAGATGCGCGATCGCGCGGAAGTCATTAA
>JAVLCL010000423.1:0-3118 GCA_031580825.1 Halothece sp. Uz-M2-17 | reverse complement strand
CTATTATTAACGTGAGCGCTGGGGAAACTCAACCACATTACTGCGACTATTTTCGATCGCGACTCTGACTAAGAGTCCGGCTAAGAACAAACTCCCTAACATTGAGTTTCCGCCATAGCTAAATAAAGGAAACGGTAAACCAGTTGTCGGTAGAGATCCTGTCGCCACACCAATATTAATCAAAGATTGACCCACTAAAAAAATGACAGCACCAACAGCAATTAAGCGTTGTACCGGATCTTGGGCTTGGTTAGCAACGATCAAACCCACGGTCATGAAACTAACAATTAAAAGTAATAAAACGACACAACCGACAAAACCAAATTCTTCTGCAAACACAGCAAAGATAAAATCAGTGTATTGAATCGGCAAATAGAATAACTTTTGTTGAGAGAGTCCTAAGCCTGTGCCAAAAACACCTCCAGAACCAATTGCGAGTAAACTTTGCACTAATTGATATCCATCTCCTTGTTGCTGAGACCAAGGATCGAGAAAAGAAACCACTCGTTTGCGCTGATACTCTTGCAGCATAATACTTAAAGTGCCTAAACCGAGACCACTTCCTGCAACGACTGCTAAATACTGCCAAGGAATCATTCCCACCAGTGCAATCAACCATAAACTCATACCACACAACGCAGTGTTACTTAAGTTCGGTTGAATTAAAATTCCCACCAAAACCAAAGCAAACGTGATCAGCCACAAGGCTCGCCCAGCATTAGTCCAACGCTCCCAGTGACCAAAGACAATTGCGCCTTGTAAAACCAAAAAGGGTTTAATCAGTTCTGAGGGTTGTAGCAGCAAAGGACCCACATCAAGCCAGCGTTTTGCGCCATAAACTTCAACGCCAGCCCATCGCGTCGCAAAAATTAATGATAGGAGAATAAAAACGGCAAAGGGAGCAATTTTTAATAAATGTTTGAGTGGCTGACTCGTCACCCATTTAAAAAGGAGGAGTCCTAAATAAGCCCAAATGACTTGTCGTTGAAAGTAGAAGAGTCCATTACCATACTCGGCATTAGCAACGGCATAAGATGCTGAAAATAAAACGACCAGACCCATCAAAAGCCAGAGCAAGATTAACCAATGCAAGAGGCGAGCCGGAGTTGACCAAGTCTCAATATTAGGATGAACAAACGGAATGAGGAATTTAAACACGAGATATTCTGTCCAATCGCTTGAGCCAATATTAGCAAAATAAGGATTAGCAAGATTAAACCAGTGTCCCTTATAGCACTACAAATTCAGGTTAGGACATTCCAAAATGTTGAAACTCACCTATACCTTACTATTACCTGTTGCCTAGCGCGTAGTGCTATATGGTTGGAGAGGGGTTTAGAGAAAGTACAAACATGATTTATTTGCAGTTGACGATTATGGCATTTATCTGGGGCGGAACGTTTATTGCGGGGCGTATTGTTGGCGAAAGTGTGGGGGCATTTAGTGCAGCATTGACACGCTTTACGATTGCCAGTATTTGTTTATTGGTTGTGACTCAGCGTTGGGAAGGAAAACTTCCGCCCTTAAAGCGAAAACAGTGGCTACCAGTATTGATGCTGGGCTTGTCAGGGGTCTTTTTTTATAATGTGTTTTTCTTTTTAGGCTTACAAACGGTTACCGCCAGTCGAGCAGCGTTGATTGTTGCTCTAAATCCGATCGCGATCGCGCTGGCTTCTGCTGTTGTTTTTCAAGATCGCCTTTCTCCCCTCAAACTTTTTGGAATTACCCTCTCTCTGATGGGAGCAACCATAGTCATCAGTGATGGCAACCCCACTCTCCTTCTCTCTCAAGGATTACAACTAGGGGATCTTTTTCTCATTGGTTGCTTGTTTAGTTGGGCAATATACACCATTATCGGTAAGAAGGTCATGAGCGAGCTATCACCTGTTGTCTCTGTTACCTATGCTTGCATTATTGGCGCGATGTTACTCTTACCCTTTGGCTTATGGGAAGGGTATCAAAGGGATTGGTTTCTCCCTTCCCCTCAAGCCTGCTTTGCATTAGCCTATCTGGGAGTATTCGGCTCTGCGTTAGGGTTTTGTTGGTACTATATTGGCATCCAAAAAATTGGGGCATCCCAAGCTGCAATTTTTATTAATTTTGTTCCGATTGCAGCAACAATTTTAGGAGCACTGATTCTTTCTGAACCAGTCACCTCTACTTTAGTCACTGGTGGTGGATTAGTGATTACAGGGGTAATTGTTACCAATCGTGCTGGTTAAATACCTAAATCAACCCCTACCCGATGCGCACAAGCAAAGCCAGAAAACGCAACTGCATTTAAGCCTTGTCCGGGAAAGGTACTATCGCCCACACAATATAAGCCTGGGATAGCAGTTTGATTAAAAGGCATTCCCAATAAACCCATTAATTTTTTTTGGGGAATCGGACCATAAGTTCCATCTTCTCGTCCTAAAAACCGTCGATGGGTGCGAGGGGTTCCCACTTCTTGATAGTCAAGGGCGGTTTCTAAACCAGGGAAAATTTTTTCAAGACGTTGAATAATTTTGGCTGCCGTTTCTTCTTTTTTCTGATGATAATCTTGGGGAGATAATCCTTGCCAATCTTCAATCCAAGCTGGGGTAAAAGTATGGAAAATATGACAATTCGGAGGTGCTAAACTTGGATCTAATAATGTGGGAATAGATAAGAAAATTGTTCCTTCTGGCTCTTCCATTTGCTCCCAATTTTCTAAGAGGATATGATGACAGTCAGTGCCTTCGGGAATCACTCCCGCTTTTACTCCTAAATGCAGACTTAAAAAACTCGGAGATTTTTGATAACGTTGCTGCCACTTTTGTTCTTTTTTGGGTAACGTTTCTTTGGGCAATAATTTTCCAAAAGTATCCCAACGGGTAGCATTAGAAATAATTCGTTTACCACGATATTCTGTTCCGTCTGCTAAACGGACTCCCACTGCTTGATTATTCTCTAAAATAATCTCTTTGACTCGTGCTTTATATTGAATGGTTCCGCCCTTTTTCTCTAATCCTTCCACTAATTTTTGGGCGATTTGTCCAACTCCTCCTTTTGGATAATTAATCCCGCCATAGTGGCGATCAGAAAAGACCATACCGGCGTTAATCATCGGTGTTTTTTCCGCAGGAACAACCGACCA
>JAVLCL010000422.1:0-3120 GCA_031580825.1 Halothece sp. Uz-M2-17 | reverse complement strand
TGAGAATGGCTAGAAAGCTGATGATTGCTTCTAAAGACCGTTCTAAGCAAATGCCCACTAAGGTTTCCGTAGCCACCCCTTGCTGTTGGAGATAGTGGGCGAGTTGATTCGCCCGTTCATTGAGTTGTTGATAGGTTAAAGATTGATCGCCAAAGCGAAGCGCGATCGCGCTAGGATTCTTTTCAGCCTGTTGGGTAATCCGTTCGTGGAGACAGTCTTCCCCACCAAAATCCTGTTGCGTTTGATTCCAGTTCACCAGCAGTTGCTTCAGTTCTTTTTCGCCAACAATATCGAGATCGGCAATCGTACTTCGGGGTTGGTTGAGGCTACTTTCCAGCAGGGTGACATATTCTTCTCCAAGCCGTTCGATATCAGTCTTTTTAAATTGTTGGGCATTATATTGGAAGCGTAGAGTTAATCCGTTGGTTGCGCGATCGCAAGCCAGTTGCAATTGCTGGGGATGATCATCCACTTGTAACCGTTTGAGAGAAAAGCGGACACCATCCGCATCGGCGAGAGATGACCATTCATGAAATGTAAAGCTAACCGTTGGTTCAACATCGGGATTACAATCCCATTCTTCTTGCCAGTCTAAGGCTTCCTGACGCGAGAGTTGAGTTTGTTCCAACACTTCCTGAAAACCTAAATTCCCAGATAAAGAAACCGAAAGCGGTAGCCACTTTTGCAACGCCCCCAATGTCTCCGCCAATTCCTCGTAAGGTCGTCCATCGCTACCATAGTTAATGACCAGTTCCGAGACTTGAGTTAATCGCCAGAGTAGAACTTGCCAAGCCGTTAATAACCAACCTTCGAGATCATCGGTTTCGAGTTTGTCTAACAGAGTAGGATTGAGTTCAAAGGAATAGCAAGCCACTCCGGTGCTTGAGTTAGGAGTTTGGTTCGGTAACGTCAACTGTGGCGGATGCGTGAACTGAGGTTTTGACCAATAACTCGTATCCGCATCGGCTAACTGTTCCTGTTGCCATTCTGAAACTTGTAAATACTGAACAATCTCTTCTGCATCGGGGAACGCTTCTCCTGCATAGCCATCCCGAATGGCATGTACTAACAATTCTAAAGTCGTTGTATCCGCACATAAACGAGGCAGCGTTAAAAGGAGTAAATGTTGATCGGTTGCGAACTGAATCAGTGTTGCTTTTAATGGGTGATCGGGAGTTTGCTGCTGCCAAATTTCTTCAATTTTTTGTGCTTGTTCCGTTGCAGATTCTGTTTCTAAATTGAGAAATTCCCAATTAATTTTTGAATTTTCTTGAATGACTTGTAACGGAAATTTAATGCCAGCCGTTTGTTGAAAAGTGGTTCGTAAAATATCGGTTTGCTGGGTAATGGTTTCGATGACCGTTTTTAGTTTTTCAGGATCTAAACTTCCCTGTAACCTAATAGCAACTTGGGCGCGTAAGGCTTCACTTTCTTCCTGTAATTGCCACAGTCGTTTTTGTTGAAAAGAAATTTGATAACCTTCAAGTGTTTGCATAATTGCTCCTAATTCAATTGATTGTGTATTTAAGAAATATTAGGGAATGGGGAACAGTTGACTTAATTCTTAGAATCAGATTTCCAAAGTCCTGTCATCATTATTCCGGTTAACAACATAACGAGAACTCCTAAACCGTTAAGAATGATATAAAAAACCTTTAACTCATGTCCGAAGAAAGAACCTTGGTGGAAATACATAATGATTTCTCCAGTTTCCTTAGATGCACCAAACCAACTTCTTGCGACACGAAATAACACGCCAGTGCTAGCACTAAGCAATAGGGGAAGGAATAAAATTGGTGCAACTCGACGGTGGAGTTTACGCAAAGACCGCATTTTCATCTTTTACTAACTCTATAATTTGCTATTAGCTGCTGAGAAATGTGAGGAATCGAGAAGTTAAAAAGTAAAGTTATACCTAAGTTATTTCAACTTATTCCCTGTTCCCAAAACTCATCATTTCTCCCATAGCAACGACCGTTTTTCGCTCACCAACATAGGGATTTCTGCCGTGGGCAGTGGATAAATTATCGAGCATGAGAACATCTCCTTCTTGCCAAGAAAAAGCACATTGTTCTTCTTGATAAAGTTGCTGAATTTCTTGCACCACTTCATCTTCAATGGGCGTTCCATCACCATAAAAGACATTCCGAGGTAAATCCGTTGCTGAAAAGAGAGAGAGTAAAGATGCTTTTACCTCAGCATCTAAACAAGAAACATGGTGCAGTTGAATTTGATTAAAGAAGGATTTTTCTCCTGTTTTAGGATGCTCAATAATCGCTGGAGTAATTTGAGAAGTGCGGAGGGTATTTTCTCCTTTCCACTCCCATTGCATTCCCGCTTGCTGACAAAAGGCTTCCACTTCGGCTTTGTCATTCGTATGGAAAAACTCTTGCCAAGGAACGTCTAAATCTTGGGTATAGTTACGAACATACATTAGTTTTTTCTGGGCAAACTTTTCTCGCAATTTTGGGTCAAGTCGTTGATAAATTTTTCGACAATCGACAATTGGGGTTTCTCCGCCTGATTCCGCTGCTTTCAGACAAAAGAACCAAATTTTTTGCGGAAAACGATGCATATGAGAACTTTCACTATGGAATAAAATCGGGCGGTCTGCTGGATAAGGGGTTGCCCCATAAACTTTGTTGGTAACACCTTCTCGGGGTAAATCGTTATATTCATCAAATAACTTAGGACAAATCGCTTCCGCTACGGCTTGAAAATCAGAGGCAGTTGGGACATTAAAACCGCGAAATAAAATTCCTCCATGTTTGACTAATTCCGTTTCAATATAGTCACGATGTTGTTGCAGCCAACTAACTAAATCGACATCTGCAACCGCAGGTTTGATGACTAGGGGTAAAAGATTATTCGTATCTAAATAATCCGTTTTGACGAGGGAAGTTTGGTTAACATTAACGGCTTTGGGCTTAATTTTTTTGAATGATTTAAAGCCACTCGCTTTGCGTTTTTGCTGTTGTTTCATTTTCTGTTCTTTTTCTGCTACTGTTTGAATATTAAGTTGTTTTAGTCGGGTATCTGGGTTAGCAATAATACTGTTTAATAACGCCGTAAATCGCGCTGACATTGCTTCAATGGTTTGCTGATTAAAGAGTTCAGAAC